>JAADFU010000045.1:0-31028 GCA_013152715.1 Calditrichota bacterium | reverse complement strand
ATTCTTAAAGGATTGTCGGGTATATGCCAGTTCTTTGAAAATGAAAATTCCTTTTTGTCTTTCCGGCACAATTTGACCGAAGGCGTGCTCAGCGTGAAAGATGTGGAGAGAAGAGAGTATGGCGATTTTCAGACTCCTGATGAGTTAACTGATTTGATATGTTCATTTTTATCTGAGCATGAAACGCAACCGTTTTCTATCATTGAGCCAACTTTCGGCAAAGGTTCTTTTATTCTGTCATCTTTGAACTATTTTGATTCAGTTAAAAAAATTGTTGGCGTTGAGATATATGAAGAATATATCTGGGAAACAAAATTTAAAATTTTAGCATATTTTTTGGATAACGCTGAAAAGAAAAAACCTGAAATAATTCTTTACCAAGGTGATATTTTTAAGTTTGATCTGAAGGTGGTCTTCCGGAAGATTGCAGAACCCGTTCTTGTGTTAGGCAATCCGCCCTGGGTGACAAATTCTGAATTGAGCACTCTGAATTCAGAAAATTTGCCGCTGAAGCGAAATTTAAAAAAGCTCAACGGATTGGAAGCAATAACCGGTAAGGGTAACTTTGACATCGGTGAGTATATTTCACTACTTATGTTAGAAAATTTTAGCCAATTAAAGGGAAAAATGGCTTTTCTAATAAAGAATGCCGTAATTAAAAATCTTGTTCACGATTTACAAAAGTTCGGTTATACAATATCAGATATTGGATCTTATCACATAAACGCTAAACAATTTTTCAACGCTGCTGTTGATGCTTCGCTTTTTACGTGTAATTTGGGGAATAAAGGGGAAAAAATTATTTGCGAATATTTCGAGGGAATTAATACTGAAAAAAAAATAAATGAGTTTGGATGGTTGGACGGTAAATTTATTTCTGATATTCGCGCTTATAAGAAGAATTCCAAATATGACGGGATTTCACCTTTTGAATGGCGGCAAGGTGTTAAGCATGATAGTTCAAAAGTTTTTGAGTTGATTCGGAAAGAGGGCTATTTTGAGAATGGTCTGGGAGAAAAAGTTGATATTGAAGGTGAACTGGTCTATGGGCTGTTAAAAAGTTCTGACTTGAAGGACAAGATAATCGATAAAACGAGAAAATTTGTCATCATTACTCAACACACTATTGGTGAAAGCACACATTATATTCAGGATAAATATCCCAGGCTATATGAATATTTGATGTCGCACAAGAAAATAATTGACAATAGAAAATCATCTATTTATAAAAATAAACCACCGTTTTCAATATTCGGGATTGGGGAATATTCATTTAAGCCTTATAAAATTGCGATTTCCGGTCTCTATAAGAAGCCATTTTTTGCATTACTCTTGCCGGATAATAATAAACCAATTATGCTGGACGATACATGCTATTTTTTGGGTTTTGATGATTTGGAAACTGCGCTTTTTACATGGTGCATTTTGACCGATGAGGTTACCTTTGAGTTGTTAAATTCTATTGCATTTCTTGAGGCTAAGAGACCTTACACAAAAGAAATATTAATGCGAATTGCAATAAACAAAATTGCGCAAGACGAAACTTTTGATGAGATTACTGAAAAGATAAATAGCTTGAATTTCGAGAGAGGGCAAGAATTGTCTTATAGCTCATGGGAGCAGTACTTGTCATTATTTAAGAAAAACGAAAAAAAGAATGATCAACTTTTTCTATTTGAGTCCAGCGGTTAGAGTTGCACTGACAGCGTCGTATTGAACCATTTTTTTCAATTTTTGGACTTTTGTCAATTAAGAGATACGAGAAACGCAAAACTACTTATTTGGAGGTTTCTCTTCATGAAAAAATATTTTGCAATTGGTTTGATCTTTACGATGAGCCTGATCATCGCCTGCAATGAAACGCAGGAACCGACCATGGCAAAGGAGAAGGCGCGCGAATACGCCAATGAGCTTTACAACCGACAGCTTTTCAAACAATCGGCTGAAGCTTACATCAGCTATTTGAAAAATTACAAATTGGACGACAAACAGCAGGCGAACGTCAGCTACACCGTCGGCGATATCTTTTTTGAACGGTTGCGCGATTATGAAAATGCCATGACTTATTACATTCGGGCGAAGTATTTCAATCCGGGCAAAGATTTGAAGCGTTCCATCGATCAGAAAATTATTGCCTGTCAGGAACGACTGGGCCACCCCGAAGAGGCGCAGCAGACATTGAGCGAAGCGACCAGTCTGGAGCCGGAAAAAGTGAAGAAAAAAAGACCCGGCGCGGTTGTGGCGTTAATCGGCGCCAAACAAATTACGCAGGGCGATATCGATTTCGAGTTGAGTCAATTGCCGCAATCCATCCGCAACCAGTACCAGAGCAAAGACAAGAAAGTCGAATTTTTGAAACAGTACATTTTGACCGAATTGCTTTTTGATTCCGCAAAAAGAAAAGGATTGGACAAAGACAGCGAAGTGATCGATGCGGCGTTTCAAGCGAAAAAGCAAATTATGGTGCAAAAACTGTTGCAGCAGGAGATTGAGCAAAAAGTGAAAATTGATCCCGAAGACGTTCAGCTTTATTATCAGGCTAATAAAGATAAGTACGTTCAAAAAGATAAAGACGGCAACGTCGTTCGCCAGCTCAGTTTCAATGAAGTGCAGCAACAAGTTGCCAGAGATCTGACGATGGAAAGGCAGCAGCAGGTTTACGAGGAGCTGGTTCAAAAACTGATGCAGGCAGAAGGCGTCAAAATCTACGACGACAGGCTGAAATAGAATTGGTGTGAACAGAAAAAATCTCAATGCATTTGTTAAGGAAAGCAGGAATGCGAAGAATTTGTCAGATTGGCATATTTGTTTTGAGCATATTTTTGGCGAACATCGCCGCCGGCGCCACGGGTAAGGTGACGCTCATCGCGAAAGTGGACAAAAACCGCATCCGCATCGGCGATTTAATAAAATACACAATTTTAGTGACTTACGACGACAGCGTGAAAATTGAGATGCCGACGCTGGGCGCGAACCTGGGCGCGTTCGAAATCCGCGATTACGAAGACGTTAAACCTGAGAAAAAAGACGGCGTCGTGACACAGAAACGCGAGTACGTCATTTCTACGTTTGACGTCGGCGATTACGAAATTCCGCCGGTGACGGTGCGCTATTCTTTGCCCGGAGACACGACGTGGCAGGCTTTAACCACGGAGAAATTGAAAATCACCGTGGAGAGTATGAAACCGAGCGAGGAAGGCGACATCCGCGATATCAAGCCGCCCCTGGAGATTCCGCGCGATTGGTGGCGTTTGGCGCGCTGGATTGGCGCAGGCATCGTGGTGCTCATTATTCTGGGTCTGATTTTGTATTACATCAAGCGTCGCCGGCAGGGAAAGCCGCTGCTGCCGCGCCGGGAAAAGCCGAAACGTCCGCCGCACGAGATTGCGCTGGAAGAATTGGAGAAGTTGAAAAAAGAGCAGTTGCTGGAAAAGGGCGAAGTCAAACAATTTTACAGCCGAATTTCCGACATCATCCGTCGTTATTTTGAAAATCGCTTTTTCATTCCGGCGTTGGAAATGACCACCGGCCAGTTGATGGACGTCATGGGCGAGGCGGAAATCGAGCCGGAAGTCATTGAGATTGCGGAAAAGTTTTTGAGTTTGTGCGATCTGGTTAAGTTTGCCAAATATATTCCTGTGAGCGAAGAGAATGAAAGTGCGATGGATTTTGCATTTCAGATTGTGGAAATGACGAAAATCATTATCGAGCCGGAAGCGGAAACCGCTGCTGAAGAACAAATTGAAGAGCCGGCTGAAGAAGGCGAGTTAGAAGAAACTCCTGTGGAAGAAAGTGAACCATCCTCCGGGATTTCGGAACGGGAGGAGGAGTAGGAAATGTTTCGATTTGCGAATCCTGAATTTCTGATTTTATTGGTGATTATTCCAATTTTAACCTATTGGTATCTCAAACGAAAAAAGCAGTCCTCGGCGACAATTCGTTTTTCCAATTTAAATAATTTGAAACAGATCAGTTCCACGCCAACGCGGCGTTATCGGCATATTTTGTTTGTGTTGAGGATGTTGGTCATTGCTTTGCTGATCGTTGCTTTTGCCAGGCCACAATCGTCCAGTAAAGAGGAAAAAGTAATCACCGAAGGCATCGACATCGTGCTGGCAATGGATGTGTCCAGCAGTATGCTTGCCGAAGATCTGGACCGGCACAAAAATCGGCTGGAAGTGGCGAAAGAAGTGGCGACGGATTTCATCAAGGGAAGAACGAATGACCGCATCGGCATGGTTGTTTTTTCCGGGAAAAGTTACACTCAGTGTCCGCTGACGCTGGACTACGGCATTCTGATTAAATTTTTGGATGAGATAAAAATCGGCATGATCGAAGACGGCACTGCCATCGGCATGGCGCTGGCGACGTGCGTGAATCGGCTGAAAAACAGCAAGGCGAAAAGTAAGGTCGTGATTTTGCTCACCGACGGCAGAAATAACCGTGGCGAGATCGATCCCATTACCGCGGCGCAAATTGCGAAGACGTTCAAAATTCGTGTTTACACCATCGGCGCGGGCAGTCGCGGGCAGGCAATGTATCCCATCGACGATCCGTTTCTGGGGAAGCGTTACGTGCCAATGCAAGTGGACATTGACGAGGAATTACTGAACAAAATCGCCGACATCACCGGCGGAAAATATTTTCGCGCCACGGATAAAAAATCGCTGGAAAAAGTTTACCACGATATTGGCGAAATGGAAAAGACGAAAATTGAGATCAAAGAATTCACTCGTTACACGGAAAAATTTGTAAATTACGTACTGGCGGCGTTGGCGTTGTTGCTTCTGGAAATAGTTCTTGCCAACACTCGATTTAGAAAAATACCGTGACGGAATTGGTAAGCGAACAAAGGTGAGAGTCGAATCATGTTTCGGTTTTATAATCAAATATATTTGTATTTGCTGGCGCTCATTCCCATCTTGATCGTGTTCTACGTTTTTGTTTTCCGCTGGAAAAAAAAGGCGATGGAACGATTCGGGAATCTGGAATTGATTAAAAAATTGACGGAATCATTCAGCAAAAATCGTCAGATTTTGAAGGCTGCGCTGATTATTCTAACGATTTTTTTTCTGATTTTTTCGCTGGCAAGACCCCAATTGGGATCAAAATTGGAACAGGCAAAACGGAAAGGCGTTGATATTTTTGTTGCCATCGATGTGTCGCTGTCCATGAAAGCCGAGGACATCAAACCCAACCGGCTGGAAAAGGCTAAACACGCGGTGAGTCGCTTCATCGATTTGCTGGAAGGGGATCGCATCGGTTTGATTGCTTTTGCTGGCGAGGCTTTTGTGCAATGCCCGCTGACGCTGGACTATGGCGCGGCGAAAAATTTTCTCGATATTATTGACACAGATCTTATTCCCACGCCGGGCACGGCGATCGGCAGCGCTATTTTGCAAGCGGTAAAAACTTTTGAGGGACGGGAACGGAAACATAAGGTTCTGGTGTTGATTACCGACGGCGAAGACCACGAAGGAGATCCGCTCAAGGCGGCAGAAGTCGCAGAAAAAGATGGCGTGGTAATTTATACGGTAGGAATCGGCTCGGTTAACGGCGTTCCCATTCCGCTGCACAACGAGTCCGGCAGAATTGTAGGTTTCAAGAAAGATCGCGAGGGGCAGGTGGTGACCAGCAAATTGGACGAAGTCACATTGCAAAAAATTGCGCTGCAAACCGGCGGAAAATACTATCGCGCTACCGGTAGCGAAAGCGAACTGGACAAAATTTACGGTGAGATTGCCAAAATGGAAAAGAAAGAATTAGCGTCGGTGAAATTTTCCCAGTACGAAGACCGCTACCAATATTTTCTGATTTTGGCCATTATTTTGCTCGTTGCAGAATTGCTCATTCCCGAGCGAAAAAAAGTGAAATCGGAGTGGAAAGGAAGGTTTTAAAATGAGACGGTTGACAGTATTAATTTTCGTGATGTTGATCCTTCCGACCATGCTGCCGGCGCAACCGGGAAGAAAACAGGTTCTGGAAGGAAATAAACTTTACGCCGAAAAAAAATTCGACAAGGCGAATAATAAGTATCGCGACGCTCAAATCGAGGATCCCAATAATCCTGTTATTCATTTTAATATCGGCAACGCTCTGTACCAAAAAAAGAAATATGAAGATGCGCAGAAAGATTTTGAAAAAAGCCTGTCCGTCGATGATGTCATGACGCAAGCTAAAGTTTACTACAACATGGGAAACGTGTTTTATCGCCTGGGCAAACTTCCCGAAAGCATTTTGGCGTACACTCAGGCGCTGAAGTTGAATCCGGAAGACGAAGACGCAAAATACAATCTGGAATTCGTTCGCAAAAAACTGAAAGAGCAAGCAAAGAAGCAGCCGCAGAATCAACAGCAGCAACAGAAGCAACAACAAAAACAGAAACAAGATCAGCAACAACAGAAAAAACAGCAACAGCAGAAACAGAAGCAAGAGCAGCAAAAACAGGAACAACAACAGCAGAAGCAACAGCAACAGCAACAAAATCAGCAAAAACAAAAAATGAGCAAAGAAGAAGCCGAGCGAATTTTGAATGCTTTGAACAAAGAAGACAAGGATTTACAGAAAAAACGAAAGGCAAAAAGCGCCGGAAAAATTCGCGTGGTGAAAGATTGGTAATTGGGAGTCAAAACCACGCATTTGAGGTTAACATTTCGGATCAAGAATATTAGAATAAATGAAGGCGTTTTTTCCCAGCTTAGCAATTTTTGAAATGGCTGGTTTTTAAGCCGTAAATCCATCAATGGGAATTGCAGAAGCCAACACTCAGCTTTAAATCATAACATTAAAGGTGTGTTGATGAAAAAGGAGTTTTTTTTCATAAAATTCATATTATTTTTTGTCATTTTTGCCGCATTCTCTTTGCACGCCGCTGACATTGTCGTAGAAAGTTCGCTGGATAACACACGCGTCGGATTGAATCAAAACTTTACGCTCACTGTAGATATCACCGGCCAAAAGGCCGGGGACGCCGGTAATCCGCAAATGCCTGATCTGAGCGATTTTGCAGTCTATTTGGGCAGTTCAGGCACGTCACAGAATATTCAGATCATCAACGGCGCCATGAGCGTGACAGTCTCCCACACCTATATTTTTCGTGCTGTCACATTGGGGAAATTTACCATTCCCGCCGTCTCCGTCAGCATGAACGGAAAAGAGTACCGTAGCAAGCCGATTGAAATCGAGATTGTTAAATCGAACGCGCCACAATCGCAGGGACAGACGCCGCGCCAGCGACAAAGTCAAAACCAAAATTCCAATAAAATTAATGCTGAAAATTTGTTTCTTCGCGTCATTGCCAATAAAAGAACTGCCTACGTCAACGAGCCGGTGATGGTCTCGTACAAATTGTACACGCGGGTGTCGGTCACGCAGTACGGCGTGAACAAATTACCCAACACCGCCGGGTTTTGGGCGGAAGAGTACGATTTAGGCAATCAGCCCAAGGTTTACGATGAAGTTTTTCGCGGCAAAAAGTACCGCGTCGCGGAGATCAAACGCATGGCGCTTTTCCCGACCGATGCCGGAAAGAAGACTATCAGCCCCATGGAAATCGAATGCAGTGTCCGCGTGCAGACGCGGCGTAGGTCGGTTTTTGACAGTTTTTTCGACGATCCGTTTTTTGGTCGTTCCGTCCACCAATTGGTGCAATCAAGACCATTGACAATAAATGTGTTATCGCTTCCTACCGCAGGAAAACCCGCTGATTTTTCCGGACTGGTGGGAAATTTTTCTATTTCTTCTTTCGTCGATAAAACCAACGTCAAAACCAATGACGCTATCTCGTTGAAAATAGAGATCGCCGGCAGCGGCAATATCAAGATGATCCCTGATCCGAAATTGGATTTGCCGGCTGACTTCGAGCAATATCCGCCGAAAGTCTCTCAGAAAATCAATCGCAACAATCAGGGGCTCTCCGGCAGCAAAACATTCGAATATGTGTTGGTGCCTCGTCATCCTGGCGAGCAGATCATCAAGCCGGTCAGTTTTTCTTATTTTGACGTGAGGACCAGGTCGTACCGCACCATTCGCACGAAAGAGATCAGAGTCCGCGTGGAGAAATCCGCCAACGATCTTGTCGCTTTCACGAGCACAAAAAACAAAGAAGATATTCAATATCTTGGCAAAGATATTCGTTACATTCAGTTGGGTGCGGCTGAGTGGAAAAAAATTACCAAGCCGCTCTTTCAGAGGTTCCCTTTTTATTTGATGCTGTTTTTGCCAGTGGTCGTCGTTTTCGCTTCTTTTCAATATCGTCAATATCTGGACAAATTGAGCGGCAATGTCGCCTATGCGCGCAGCAGAAAAGCGAACCGAATGGCGCAAAAGCGGTTGTCGCTGGCGAAGAAATATTTGAAAGAAGAGACACAGAAAGATTTTTACCGCGAAATCGCTAACGCATTATTAGGATTTATCGGGGACAAATTTAACGTGTCCGCCGCCGGCATCATCGCTGACGAAGTGGAAGAATTAATGCGCAACCGCGGCGTCGAGGATCGGGTTATCAAAAAATATATGGATTGCCTGCGCGTCTGCGACTATCAGCGATTTGCGCCAGCGACGGCGAAAATTGACGCGATGAAAAGATTCCTGAATGAGGCGAAACAGGCGATCGTCGAATTGGAAAAAATTGTCTGATTTTTCACTTTAGCTTGTAAAAATAAACCGAAGGCATTGGTGATAATGTTGCGCAATGGAAAATTTAGCCTACTTTTGATTTTGATTTTTGTGTCAATTATGACTTCCGCAGGCTTTGCGGATCACAATCAGTATTTGTTTGAACAGGGAAACAAGCTTTATCAGCAAGAGCAATTCCAAGAGGCGATTAAAAATTACGAATCAATACTGCACAATGGTTACGAAAGTTGGGCGCTGTACTACAATCTGGGAAACGCCTATTTTCGGCTGGGGAAATTGGGCAAGGCCATTCTCAATTTCGAACGCGCGTACCGCCTGAATCCTGACAACGAAGATGTCCTTTTTAATTTGAATCTGGCAAAAATGCGCGCTGTGGATAACATTCCGGTTCCGCCGTTAGCCGAATGGATGCAAAAAGTGAAATATGCGCTGAGTATGAGCGTCATAATTTGGTTGTTGCTTGGGTTCTATTTTTTAACGGCGATTTTGATCGCCATACGAATTTTGCTGCGCCAGCGGCTTTGGCAGCGGCTGACGAAAATTTTGCTTGTGCCCGCTGTCATCATTTTGCTCCTGTCGGGGTCGCTGTTTTATCTGCGCGCTCATGAGGAAACCTCTGTCAAGTATGCTATTCTTTTGGTGGAAAAAACGGACGCGCTCGGTTCGCCGGAAGAAGATGGAACGGTTTTGTTTTCTCTGCACGAAGGTGTAAAATTCAAGGTGGAATCGTACAACGACGGCTGGGCGAGAATTCGTCTGGCAAACGGCAGCGTCGGCTGGGTGAAGAAGGACGTGTTTGAAATTATTTAATGGAAAAGCACTGACAGGATAAATTTCTGTGATCAATCGCGATGAGAATTATCAGAAGACGATCCACGTTGCGACGATTGTCGCGTTGGCGATGACGATTTCTATTTTTGAATTATTCCCGACGCTGAATTGGGAAAAAAACGAAGAGCCGATCATTGTTGTCACATCTCTGCAAGTCGAAAATATTCCGATTACGCGACAGGGCACGCGCAAACCTCCGCCGCCGAAACCGGCTGTGCCCATTCCTTCCGATGATGAATTGATACCAGAGGACGTTACTATCGAAGAAACTGAGTTGGATTTGAACCTTTATTCTCCGCTGCAAGGCGAAGGGGGAATTTCCGGCGCTCCGTTTGTATTTCAACCCAGACCCATCTACGAAGTCATCCCCGAATATCCTCAAGAATTGCAAAGAAAAGGAATTCAGGGGCGTGTAAAGCTCCACATTCATGTCAATAAATATGGGTTTGTGGATCAGGTGGTGATATTAGAAAATACCTCAGGAAGTCCTATCTGCGCACGCGCGGCGAAAACTGCGGCGCTTCAGGGACGCTACGTCCCGGCAAAATCTCAAGGTAAACCCACTGATATTTGGATAACTCGCGTCTATTCTTTCGGCGTCTCCAAATAATTTGGCCGATGATGAAGGAGTTTCTCCCGATTGAAAAATAATTCTTGCAATTGTGCCAGGAAGCAATTAAATTAAATTATTAGTCGCTTGTTTTGCTAATGTTATCGGACAAGACATGAACAGTCAAAGAAACAGCGCGTTTGAAAAATTCAGTTTGCATTCGAATCCCATTGAGTTGACCAGTTCCGCAAACGGCCGGCAATATTGCGAGAATGTCGGCCAAAAAGCGGCAATATTAGGCCGCGATAACGGCCATTTTGAGGCGTGGGTTTTTCCGTTCAAAATAGTCAGTGAACTTCAATTTTCCGTTTTTATTCCGCGCTATCAAAAGTTGGTATCAGCCGCAGCGATTGCGCATCAGCTCATTAATCGTCCCGAGATGACGACGCTGATTTTCAGTCATGAAATTTTCACGATCCGGCTGCATTTGTTGACGCCATTGCAAGAGCCTGGGTGTTTGCTGTTGTTCGATGTGGACACGGACACCGATCTTGAGCTCTGGCTGCAATTTTCGCCTGAACTCCAGCCGATGTGGCCGGCGGGATTGGGCGGGCAATACACGAGTTGGTTAGATGAAATTCATGCCTATCTCATCGGCGAGGGCAGTCGACAATTTTACGGATTGATCGGCTCATTGCTGGCGGAACCCCATTCTGAAACCCCAGGCCACCAATTGCCGGACGAACTGATGAAATTCATCATTCCCGTCAACGGAGAAACAGCCGCAAAAAGAATTTTGCCGATTGCCGTCACCGGAAGCGCGAACAGCAGGGAAGAGGCGATTGAACGCTACAAACGATTATTTGCCTCCATTCCTGATTTGTACGAGAAAAATTTTGCTCACTATCAGAAATTACGACAGGATTTCGTCTCCATTGAAACCGGAGACGCTCAATTCGATCTGGCGTTTGAATGGGCGAAGATTGCTCTGGACAAGGGTTTTGTAGAAAATCCGCAATTAGGAGCCGGCATGGTTGCCGGATACGGAATTTCAGGAAATTCTCACCGTCCCGGTTTCGCCTGGTTTTTCGGCGGCGACACTTTCATCAATTCGTTCGCGATCAATAGCTACGGCGATTTTGAAAATTGCAAAAAGGCGCTGCGTTTTTTTCGCGATCGCCAGCGAAAAGACGGAAAGATTCCCCACGAGATCGCCCAAAGTGCGGCGCTCATCCCCTGGTTTGAAAAATATCCCTACGCTTTTTATCATGCCGACACCACGGCGTATTTCATCGTTGCCATGGCGGATTATCTGAGAAAAAGCGGAGACGTGGCTTTCGTGCGCGAGAGCTGGGACTCGATTGTAAAAGCGTTTCAGTTCTGCCTGTCTGCTGACGAGGATGAGGACGGACTGATGGAAAATAGCGCCGCCGGATTGGCGGCAATGGAGGTCGGAAAACTTTTGCCGAAAACCAAAATCGATATTTATTTGGCGTCGCTTTGGCTGGAAGCAATCAAGTCTCTGATGCAGATGAGTGAGATTTTGCAAAAAGAGAAATTGCACAGCGAGAGTGAACAGCTTTTCGCGCGTGCGCTTGCTTCATTTCGGAGTATTTTTTTAAACCCGGAAACGGGGACGCTCAATTTTTCACAGTTGCTCACCGGTGAGAAATTATCTGAATTGACGGTTTGGCAGGCGATCCCCTATTATTTTGGGCTTATTGAGCCGGACGATACTCTCAAACAAATGAGTCGGGCTGACATGTCCACTGATTGGGGTGTGCGCAGTTTGAGGACAAATAGCCAGTATTACGATCCGCTCAACTACAATAACGGAACTGTCTGGCCGTTCACTACCGGCTACGTTGCCGGCGCCCACTATCGCCAACATCGCATGTTGAACGGCTGGGAAAATTTAGCCGCGAACGCGGCGCTAACTTTCGTCGCCGAGCCTGGCTGGCAGGCGGAGCTCTTTTCGGGCGATTTTTTGCACGGTCTGGAAACGGCTGTTCCGCATCAATTATTTTCCGCGTGGGGAATTTTGAATCCTTTCTTTCACGGGCTGTTGGGATTGGAAATGAACGCCATGAAAAAAGAAGTCAAACTGTCGCCCCATTTGCCGTTTCACTGGGAAGAAGGAAGCATTCGAAACTTGCGCTGCGGCGAAGAAAAATTTGATCTGAACTGGCAACGGCAGGACGGAAAATTAATTTTTTCTTTTCAAAAGGAACCAGGGCAGCCGTTGCAAGTGCAATTTTCTCCGGCTTTGGCGCCCGGGACTCGAGTCGGCAACGTAAAATTGAACAATAAACAGCATGGGTTTGAAATGTGCGACTTCGGCGGTGACGTTCATTGTGAATTGAAATTCAGTTTAATGCAAAACGCAGTCGTAGAGATCGATTACTTTGCCGGTGTGGAAATTTTGCTGCCGTTCCCAAAGCTTCGGCAGGGCGAGCGTTCGCGGAGATTGAGATTTGTGAATTATGGATTTTCCGACGGCGTTTTTTTGCTGGAAATAGAAGGCGTTGGCGGTGAAATTTACGAGTTGAATTTGCGGACAGATTATCAAATTGTTCAAGTTGATGGGGCTAAATTGATCAACGAAGGTTCCGCCCTTCTGATTAAATTTGACGAAAAAAATAAAAACAAATATGAAACGAAAACAATTTATTTTCATCTAAAGAATAGCAGCAAGAAAAAATAGAGAAAAAAACTTGACTTTAAAAATTATTTAATTTATATTCATTACAAATTTAAATCGTTTCAAAATTGGAACTCCTTTTCTTTAACGGCGTTAATTGAAAAGGATGTTTTCTTTTGAATATCATTTTATAATATCAAAAATTGATAGAAGAAAGAGGTGTAAAAATGAGAGAAAAAATTGAAAAAGCATTAGATCAGATCCGGCCTTCTCTTCAGGCGGATGGCGGAAATGTGGAATTGATTTCCATTGATGACAACGGTGTTGTGAAAGTCAAACTTCAGGGCGCGTGTTACGGATGCCCGATGTCACAGATGACGCTGGAGTACGGTATTAAGCAGAGTTTGCAGCAATTGGTACCGGAAGTGACAGAAGTTATTTCAGTCTGATTTCAAGAGAATTTCCAACTTGTTTAAGTCAAATGCCGAACGGAATTTTCCTTACTTTTTAAAACATTTTATTAACGAACAATACTGGAAATTTGATTTTTGAGACGAAGACCATTTTGGTTGTTACAGTGAAAATTAATTTACAGGTTGAAAATTATGGGAAAAATTATTAACTTTGATCATGGAGCAGCGGCGCAAGTGCTTCCGGAAATAATGGAAAGTATGAAGCCATATTTTATTGAAAAATTTGGAAATCCATCCAGCGTGCACAATGTGGGTCAGGAAGCGAAACAGGCTGTGGGAAAAGCGCGCGAGCAAGTCGCGCAGTTGATAAACGCCGAAATCAATGAAATATTTTTTACCGCTTCCGGTAGCGAGTCGAATAATTTTGCCGTCAAAGGTGCAGCTTTTGCCAATCGCAAAAAAGGCAATCATATTGTTGTTTCGGCAATTGAGCATTTTTCGGTGCTGCAAGCCGCCAAGGCGTTGAAAAAAATGGGCTATGAAGTTACCGAAGTCCCGGTGGACTCGACGGGGTTGATCGACGCTGACGATGTGAAAAAAGCGATCACCGATGAGACGATTCTTGTTTCGGTGATGCATGCGAACAATGAAATCGGCACCATTGAGCCGATCAAAGAAATTTCCAAATTGACGCGCGATGCAGGTGTGCTTTTCCACACCGATGCGGTGCAGACGGCCGGGGTTATTCCGGTTGATGTGAAAGAGTTGGATGTCGATTTGTTGAGTTTTTCAGCGCAAACATTTTACGGACCTCAGGGCGCTGCCGGGATTTACATTCGCAAAGGAACGCGGATCAATCCGTTGATTGACGGCGGAATCCAGGAAGGCGGACGTCGCGCCGGGACGGAAAATGTGCCCGCGATTGTGGGAATGGGCGTTGCTGCGGAATTGGCGAAGAAAAATTTGCACCAGCGAGCCGAGCGTGTAAAAAAATTGCGCGATAAATTGATCGCCGGGATTGAGAATTCCATCGATCATGTCCATTTCCACGGACATCGCGAATGGCGATTGCCCAACAACGCCAGTCTGGGATTTGAGTTTATCGAAGGCGAATCCATTTTATTATTTTTAGGAATGAACGGAATTATCGCTTCCAGCGGCTCGGCGTGCACGTCCAAGGCATTGAAGGCGTCGCATGTGCTGATTGCTATCGGCGTGTCTCACGAAATTGCCAACGGCACGGTTTTGTTCACGCTGGGCGTTGACAATACGGAAGCGGACGTGGATTTATTATTGGAAAAATTGCCTCCGGTTGTTCAGCGGTTGCGCGAAATGTCGCCACTTTACAAATCGACATAATTATTTTATTTTAAAGAAAACAATTAACATAAAATTGAAAGGACCAGCCCGATGACGACAGGACCTTACAGTGAAAAAGTGATGGATCATTTTATGAATCCGCGCAACGTCGGCGAAATCGAAGACGCCGACGGCGTTGGCACGGTGGGCAATCCCGCCTGCGGAGACATTATGCAGATGTTTATCAAAGTAAGAGACGATGTAATTGTAGAAGCGAAATTCAAAACCTTCGGTTGCGGCGCGGCGATTGCGTCCAGCAGCATGGCGACGGAATTGATCAAAGGCAAGAAAATTGACGAGGCGCTGAAAATTACTAACGAAGAAGTCACCAGAGAACTCGGCGGATTGCCTAAAGTGAAACGCCATTGTTCCGTTTTAGCCGAGCAGGCGCTGCAAAAAGCGCTGGACGATTATTACACGAAACATGGTATTCCTTCTCCGATCAAACTGAAAACTGAAGAAGAGATTGAAGCGGAACACAGCGAGTGATTTTATTTTGACAAAAGCAAAACCCAAGTTTTTAAGTTGCTTCTCCGTCAAAATAGTTGTCGATGGTATTGAAATTATGATTTGCAAATATCCGGATTTTGAAATAAGCTCTAAGGAATATCGATGAACAAAGCTGATGAAGTGCTCGATTGCCTCGGTCTGCAATGTCCGATGCCAATTATCAAAACCGCGGAAAAAATTAAAGAAATCGGTGTCGGACGGGTGCTGGAAATTATCAGTGATGATCCTGGCATCGAAGAAGATATCCCTAATTGGTGCAAGGCAACAGGCCATAAATTTTTAGGAATAGAAAAAGACGACGATGAATTCCATGCCTTTGTCGAAAAAACTCACTGATATGAATTGACCTGTTCTATGCTAAAATGGGGCGTTTTGGTTTAAATTGATGAACGGTTTCAAATATACAAATAGACTGATTCACGAGACAAGTCCATATCTGCTGCAACATGCGCACAATCCGGTGAATTGGTATTCCTGGGGAAAAGAGGCTCTGCAGAGAGCGAAGCAGGAAGACAAGCCGATTTTTTTGTCCATCGGATACGCCGCCTGTCACTGGTGTCATGTGATGGAAGAAGAATCATTTGAAAATTTGCCGATCGCGGAAGTTTTGAATAAATTTTTCATTTCGATCAAAGTAGATCGCGAGGAACGGCCCGATCTGGACGAGATTTACATGAGCGCTGTGACTTTGCTTTCCGGCAGCGGCGGCTGGCCTCTTTCGGTCTGGCTCACGCCTGAGTTGAAACCATTTTTTGGCGGAACCTATTTCCCGCCTGATGATAAATGGGGGAGAATTGGCTTCAAAAATATTTTGCTGCGCATTGCGGATTTGTGGCAACAGCAGCGCAAAGAAATTCTCGCGGGCGCTGAAAATCTCTCCCATTCCATTCGTCAAACCAACTCTGTTCCAGCAGAGAAATTTGCTCTCGGACTTGATCTGTGGAAGAAAGCCGCGCTTTTGCTTGCCAATATGTTCGATGAGAAAAATGGCGGATTGGGTCGCGCCCCGAAATTTCCGCGACCTATGGATTTGTCTTTTCTGCTGCGCTATCATTTTTACACGGACGATGAAAAGGCGCTCCACATCGCGGAAAAATCGCTGCAAGCCATGGCGCGCGGCGGCATTTTTGACCAACTTGGCGGCGGTTTTCACCGTTATGCCACCGATGAAAAATGGCTGATTCCCCATTTTGAGAAAATGCTTTACGATAATGCCTTATTGCCGGTCGCGTACCTGGAAGCGTATCAGATTACCGGAAATAAATTTTATGCGGAAATTGTCAGCCGAACGCTCGATTTTGTGCTTCGGGAGATGACTTCGCCGGAGGGCGGTTTTTTTTCGTCATTAGACGCGGACAGCGACGGCAAAGAAGGCAAATTTTATGTCTGGACAAAAGAGGAAATTTATTCGCTGCTGGACAAAGACGCCGCTGACGCGTTTTGCCTGTTTTACGGCGTGCGTGAAGAGGGAAATTGGGAAGGAAAAACAGTTCTGCATTTGACGCTTAACGAAAGCGCCGCGGCGAAAAAACTGGGAATATCACAAAATGCATTTGCGGAGAAGATAAAAAAAGCTCAAAAAAAGCTCCTTCGGGTTCGGCAAAAAAGAAGCGCGCCTTCGATAGACAATAAAATAATCACTGCCTGGAATAGTTTGATGATCATCGCGCTTTGTCGGGCATATCAGACATTGGGACAAGATCGCTATCTGTCCGCCGCGAAAAAAGCTGTTGATTTTTTACTAAATAAAATGTATATTGACGGTAAATTGTACCGCATTTATGGCAAAGGCAAGCGCCAGCGTCCGGGTTATCTTTCGGACTATGCGCTGCTCACTGCGGCGTTGCTGGAAATTTACATGACCGTTTTTGACGCCCGATATTTAATTTTGGCCGTTGAAATCAATGATTTGGCTCTGGACAAATTTTGGGATCGTCAAGCGCAGGGTTTTTTCTTCACGTCAGTCGATCAAAAGAATATATTGATGCGAACGAGAAATGAATTTGATAACGTGATTCCGTCGGGAAACTCGATGGCGATTAGAAATTTATTCGCATTATACCAATTTACCGGGAAAAAAGAATACAAAGATCGGGCGTACCAGGCAATTTTTGCTGTGGGAGCGCGGGTGAAGCGCTCGCCGATCGGATTTCCTGTATTGTTGAGTTCGCTGGAAACAATTTGGGCAAAAGCGAAAGAAATTGTACTCTCCGGCAACAGGGATAATCCATTATTCGACCAATTTTTAGCCAAAATTCACGAACATTATTTTCCCAATAAGATTATCGGATGGGCGGATCCAAAGCTGCAACGGAGTCATCCCGAAGCAGCCAACTGGCCTCTTTTTGTTGGAAAATTCAAAGACGATGTGCAGATGTTTATTTGCGAAAATTTTACCTGTCACGCGCCATTGACCAGTATTGCCGATATTGATGATTTTTTTCACAATTACCGCGCGACGACAAAACCGTGAATGCTTTTTAGTTCGAATCAATTGCCATTAAATTTTCAAGTTCAACTATGGCGTGTGAGTACGAAATTACCAATTTCTAAAATACAATTACTATTTATTAGAATCACTTTTAAAATTCAATAATTTCAAATCTAAAATGAGGAGAATGAGTTATGAAAGCTTCTGTTGATCCCGATCTCTGCACTGGATGCGAGTTGTGCGTTGATATCTGCCCTGATGTTTTCGAAATGCAAGACGACGTGGCAGTGGTTAAGGTGGATGTTGTTCCTGCCGATGCGGAAGAATGCACTCAGGAAGCGGTTGACAGTTGTCCTGGTGAAGCAATCACTGCTGAATAATTTTCAGAAGAATGTAAAATGTTCGGCGGTTTAGTGCTGCCGAACATTTTCTTTTTTTGAATGTCGAAATAGAGACCCTGGGTTAAATGAAAATTATATTGTGCAATGTGGTAAAACAGGCAATAATTCATGTTTAGCTTTCATTTCCAAAAACAGGCGGTAACGCGAAAGATCGGTTATGCGCTAACGCCGGCGATCGTTGGACCAGTTTTCTTCTTTGGGTGGCGAATCTTGCCATTGTAATCATTTCTCTCATCACCGTAATCGTGGCGGAGTGTTTATTCTTTCGTAAAACAACCGGGAAAGTCAGCGAAGCAGTCTTCGTTGGCGGAGTTTTGTTCGCTAAAATGGAGGTCGGCGGTTTCTATGTGCTTTACAAAAAAATTGCCAACTGGAAATTAGTTGGGGTTTCTTTTCTTCATTCATCATTTTGTTTCCATACATTATTAGAATGGGATGGAATAAATTGATTGGCAATTAAATAGAAATGAAATTTGATCAAGGAGGATTTGCAATGGGAGATGTTGAAGAAAAAGTACTGAAAGCGATGGAAACAGCAGGAAAACCAGTTCGCCCCGGAGATGTGGCAGAAATTACCGGACTGGACAAAAATTCGATTTCCAAAGCAATCAAACAGTTGAAAAAAGAGGGGAAAATTATTTCCCCAAAACGCTGTTTTTATTCACCGGCATAAATTTTTTAATTGAAATAGTTAGCTCTAATAAATAATCTGACTAACCACATTTGAGGAGATCAAAATGGAAAAGTTGCAAATTTATAAATGCGAAATTTGTGGCAACATTGTGGAACTCATTCATGTTGGCGGCGGCCAATTGGTCTGCTGCGGCCAGCCGATGACATTGCTGGACGAGCAAACTGCGGATTCAGCGACAGAAAAACACGTACCCGTGATCGAAAAATCCGGCAACGAAGTCACTGTCAAAGTGGGCAGCGTTCCCCATCCCATGGAAGAAAAACATTACATCGAATTCATCGAGCTGCTGGCTGACGGCCGCGTCTATCGCAAGTTTTTGAATCCGGGCGGACCCGCGGAAGCCAAATTTGAGGTGGAAGCAGAAAAATTGTCTGCGCGCGAATTCTGCAATGTCCACGGATTGTGGAAATCCGAATAAATTTGAAGCATTTTGGAGGCGCGACCAGCATCTTTTGCTCGAAATGCACAGATTCGATATTTTTTTAAATGGATATGCGCAGGCGATGCCTATCGTTCTTTTGAGGTGTATCCGAATTACCCGAACCCGTTTAACAGCGAAACACAAATCAAATATCGTATCGACGGTGCAGGGAAATCAGAAAGCTTTTTTTAATCAAGTGAATTTCTGCTGGGAAAGTTGCAGCAGAGGAAATTAGCATGAGTAATCACTAATTCGAAATCGGTAGCTGTTTAAATGGCAGCGCTGAAAAATCAACTTTTTGGAGGAAACCATGAAAAAGAATATTGGCTCACTGGATAAAACTTTGCGTATTATTCTGGGACTTGTCATTTTAATCGTTGGAATCGTAGCACAAAGCTGGTGGGGATTGATCGGATTAATCCCGCTGGTCACCGGACTTGTCGGCAATTGCCCGCTTTATTCCATATTTGGGATTTCCACGTGCAAAGTGGAACAAAAAAAATAAGGAGCGCAAAAGTTGAAATCTTTAATCGAGCTTTTACAAGCGCGCAAAGCGACGCGGGCGATTTCAACAAAGCCGCTTTCCGAAGAAATTATTGAAACGTTAATGGAGGCAGCGCAATTGTCTGCCTCCTGTTTCAACAAACAGCCGTGGCGTTTTTTGTTTCTGACGGAAAAAGAAGCTCTAAAAAAAGGTCGTCAGGCACTAGCTGGCGGAAATAGCTGGGCGCTGAAGGCGCCATTGTTGATTGTGGGATTTACAAAGCCGGATCTGGATTGCCAGCTTCCTGACGGACGCGAATATTATTTATTCGATCTGGGAATGGCGACGCAAAATATCCTGCTGCAAGCCACAGAGCTGAACCTGGTCGCCAGGCCAATGGCTGGTTTCGATCCCGAGATTATTAAACAAGAGTTTCATTTGTCCGATGATTTAGAAGTTGTCATTATGATTGCCGTGGGCGAAGAAGGCGATTTGGCGGAATTGGACGAAAAATTGCAACAGCGGTCACTGGCGCCGCGCGTGCGGAATGCGCTGCGAGAAAATTTTTATTTGAATGAAAAAATAATTCCATTCAAATGATAAACTGATTGGCGCTTCAGATTTTTTTGGGCAAAACATTGGCGCTATTTTATGCGGGACACGCATAGCGTTTTTTAGCTCGTTTGTTTTGTCTCGACCCTTAATTTTTGGAATAGTTTATTCAAGCAGGGCGCTGGCAGACATTACAAAAATAGGAGTTTTGCTATGAAAGTCAAAGACATTCTTTCTGACAAAGGTTCTTTTGTCATCACTATCAATCAGAACAAGACTGTTTACGAGGCTATTGAAGCTTTCGCCAAACACAAAGTCGGCTCTCTCCTCGTCGTGGACAACGAAAACAATACGGTGGGAATCGTCGGCGCCCGCGATCTGTTGATGGAAACGCTGCGCGTGGTCGACGGCATCAAGAAGAACAAAGTCAAGGATATTATGACAAAAGAGGTTATTGTCGCGTCGCCGGATGACGACCTCGAACGCGTGGAAAAGATTATGACCAAAAATCGCGTTCGTCATCTGCCGATTTTTGATTCCGGTAAAATTGCCGGTATTGTTTCCATCGGCGATCTGGTGAAAGCGCAATTGAAAGATCTGCATGTGGAAAATCATTATTTGAAAGATTACGTCAGCGGCAAATATCCTGGTTGAGATTTTCCGGAAAAATCTGAAATATGAATGACCCGTTGAAACTTTTTGTGTCAATAATTGAAGTAATAAAAGTCTTACGACTTAGCTCCGACGTCAATTTAAATTTAGGCGTTTGGCTTTTAAAAATAAGAAATTAGCGTTTCAAGTTTTGTTTTGACTGGTCATTCGCATTCGCAGCTATTGCGAGCTGGAAAAAGGACAATAATCAACTCATCGTTATTTTTTTAATTTAAGGAGAAACACATGGAAAAGTACGTTTGCACAGTGTGCGGTTATGTATATGACCCCGAAGCTGGCGATCCTGATAACGGAGTGGAGCCAGGAACCAGTTTTAAAAACATTCCCGAAGACTGGGTGTGCCCATTGTGTGGCGCCGGCAAAGAAGATTTCGAGCTTGAAGATTAATCTTTTTGTTTTAGAAATCGTGAATTGACCGAATAGCGGCGCGTGGCTGTTGTTTCGCCGTATCAGCCACGCGCCAGCATTCGTGAGTTACTCTTTGGATTTTTTTTTACAAATAATCGAGGAAATTCCCATGTTAGAAGTAGGAGCAAAAGCGCCTGATTTTACCCTGATGTCAGACGAGGGAAAGGAAGTGTCGCTTTCGGATTTTTTAGGAAAAAAAGACATTGTGCTATATTTTTATCCCAAAGACAACACCTCTGGTTGTACCAAGGAAGCGTGTTCGTTTCGGGACAATCTCCCTCAGATCGAAGCAAAAGATGCGATCGTTATCGGCGTCAGTCCCGACAGTGTGAAATCACACCAGAATTTTATTGCCAAACATAATTTGAACTTCACGCTATTGTCTGATCCGGAACATAAAGTCGCTGCTGCGTACGGCGCCTGGGGCGAAAAAAAGAACTATGGCCGCGTTTACGAAGGTATTATTCGTTCGACTTTCATAATCGGGAAAGATGGCACAATAAAGAAAGTTTTCAAAAAAGTGAAAACAGCCATTCACGGCGAGGAAGTACTCGAAGTTTTGTAGCCCTGCTTGCGGTTGTAAATTGTAATTGATGATGTTGAAAGGCAACTTATGTACGAATATGAAGTAACGAATCGCATTCCGCTGTTGTTTGCATTGAGCACCTGTCCGCGGTGCAATCGAATGAAAAAATTTTTGCAAGACAATGGCGTCAATGCCAAAATTATTGATGTGGATTTGCTGCCGTTGGAGGAAAAGAAAAAACATTTTCGTTTCCTACTGGCGAGTAATCCCACACTTGCATTCCCGACGCTGCTGGTGGGAAATGTAGCAGTCATCGGCGAGGATTACGATGGAGCGAAGGAGGCGCTGAATCTATGACGGTGGAAAAATATTACGAGACGCTGAAAAAATTTGCCCCGAAAAAAGGTCTGATTTTAAATCCCGATTGGGAAATTGTAAAGCCTCTGTTGGAAGGGCTATTGAAAAATGGCGAGCGCTATGGCTACCGAACTTGTCCTTGCCGGCCTGCAATGGGGGAATTAGAGAAAGACCGCGACATTATTTGTCCCTGCGAATACGCGAAGGCTGACATCGAAGAATTTGGCGCCTGTTACTGCTGGCTTTACGTGTCGCAGGATTGGATTGACGGGAAAGTACCGCATCGTCAGATCCCCGAACGGAGGCCTGTGGAGAAAATCCTCGATCTGTAATAATAAATTTTAAGAACATAAAGTTTATTTGTCAAATTTTGCATTAAATCGAAATAGAATACCTGTTTTTGTTCAGAAATGTCGCTTAATTAATCAAATCTACCGAAGATTAATAATTTCAAATATTGTAACTGCGGGAGTTTCGCATGGCAGAGCAAATCCTACCGGAGCAACCTATTATTTCCACCGATATCATCGATCGAAAATGGATTGATGTGAATATCCCTTGTAAAAACGCCTGTCCCATTCGCACGGACATCCCTGGCTACATTCAGGCAATTATGGACGGGGACTACGAAAAAGCATATCTGGTAAATCGTCGCGATAATGTTCTGCCTTCAATTTTAGGCCGCGTTTGTCACCACCCTTGCGAAAGCGCTTGTCGCCACGGCTGGGACGGAAACGGCGATCCGGTGTCCATCTGTTTTTTGAAAAGATCGGCCGCAGACTACGGCATGAAACCGGTGGAAATTGAGATTGTCCCTAACGGAAAAACTGTTGCCATTATCGGCTCTGGTCCCTCGGGTCTCACTGCTGCCAATGATCTTGCCCAATTGGGATACGCAGTCACGATTTTCGAGCAATTCGATGAGCCCGGCGGCATGTTGCGCTACGGTTTGCCCGAATTCCGTCTGCCACGCGACATTGTCCAGCAGGATGTGCAATCGATTCTCGATTTTGGCGTTGAGTTGAAAACAAATATTCGTGTCGCCGGAAATGAAAAATTGAAGCAATTAGCTGACGAATTCGATGCCGTAGTTGTGGCTGGCGGATGCATGGCGCCGAAGACGCTTGATTTGCCGGGCATCGGGGCAAAAGGCAGTTTTTACGGACTCGAATTTATGATGGCAGGCAATCAGGAAAAAATAGATTATCCCATTCGAAATGTCATTGTCATTGGCGGCGGATTTACTGCCGTAGACTGTGCGCGGCTGGCTTATCGATTGGGCGCAGAAAAAATCACAATTGTTTTCCTGTACACGAGAGAAATGATGTCCGCCGGTCCCCATGAGATTGAGGCGATGGAGGCCGAAGGGGTTGAATTCGCTTTTTTGGTAACGCCGAATGTCGTCTTGGAAAAAAATGGGAAAGTGACAGGATTGCGGCTGCTGCGCAATGAGCTTTTGCAAAGCAGGTCAATAAAAACCATTCCTGATTCGGATTTTGAAATTGAAGCGGATACGATTGTTTTTGCCATCGGTCAAAAGGGAGAAACTGATGTGGTCGATCCGGAAGAGAAGGAAAAAATCCCGAATTTATTTTTTGCCGGCGATTTTCGCAATGGCGCTTCCACGGTGATCGAAGCAGCGGCAGATGGCAGAAAAATGGCGCGCGAGGTGCACACTGTTCTTTCTGGGAAAAAATTTGAGGAGTATGTTAAAATCGAACCGGCGGCTGGCACGGGTCGCAAACGCGAGTTCGATTTTATTCCGCGTCAGCCAATGGATGAATTGCCGCTACGGGAACGGCGCGACAAGACCAAAGAGGTGGAACTCGGCTTTTCGCAGGAAAAAGCCCTGGTGGAATCGCGGCGCTGCTACCTGTGCCATTATAATTTTCAAATCGACATTTCTCGCTGCATTTACTGCCTGGCGTGTATCGACGTCATGCCGGTGGATTGCATCAAAATGGCAACGAACATCGAAATTGCTGACGATGGCAATTTGATTTACGAAGAGACCAAAAAATGGAGCGAAGTCCAAGCCATCGTCATCGATAACAACAAATGTATTCGCTGCGGTAATTGTTATCGCGCTTGCCCGGTGAATTGTATTACTATCTCAAAATATTCACTGGAAATAGAGGAAAGGGAATAGCTGTTTTGTCTACAAAATTCATCTTCCGGCGGTTTTACGCCGCCCAATTGGAGGGCTGAAATGAAATATGTGATCATTGGCGCCGGCGTTGCCGGCGTGACTGCTGCTGAGACGATACGCAAATACGACAGCGACGGGGAAATCGTCCTCATCGGCAAAGAGCAATTTTTGCCCTATAAACGTTATTTGCTCACAGAGTTCTTTTGCGGAACAATCGAGAAAGAGAATTTGTTTTCGTTTTCGTGTGAAGATATCAAGAAGCTAAAGATCAATTTTCGAAAAGGCCAATTGGCGAAATCTATTAATTTTGAAGATAAAAAAGTAAAACTCTTTCATAACGAGACAGTGAGTTATGACAAACTGCTCATTGCAACGGGCGGCAAGCCTCGCATTGGGCCGGCGTTGACGCCTTTTGCCAAAAATCTTCAGCTCTACTATTCGCTGGAAGATATTTTGCTCATCAAAGAGAAATTACCCTCTGTGCACACTTGTGTGGTATTTGGTCAGGGGATCAGTACTCTGGATCTGATGGCGGGTTTGAACAATTTGAAAAAAGAAGTCATTTACATTACCAAGAAGCCTCGGGCATTTTTCCCACTATTGCAGGCGAATTCCGACGTTGACATCCATCAGTTTTTGACAGAAAAAGGCGTGAAGATCATTACCAACGACAGACCTGTTTCCATTGAGAAAGAGGACGGGAGATTTGTCGTTGAGACTCTCAACGGGGAAAAAATGATCGCTGATCTTGTTTTTGCCTGGGATGATTATCGTCCGAATATTAAATTTTTGCAGCACACAAAAATTGACCGCAAAATCGGTATTTTGGTCGATGAACATTTGCGGACATCGGTGGGGGATGTTTACGCCGCCGGTGATTGCACAGAAATTTATCACCCAAAAATAAAAAATTATTGGATTAATTTCGGCTATCCAAATGCGATAGAACAGGGAGAGGTCGCCGGGAAAAATATGACCGGCTTAAAAGAGGCTTATCAAATTCACGAGACTCTCGTTTTTCATGTTTTGGGCAAGCCTTTTGAGGCGCGTTGGTGGGAATAGTCGATGTCGGATAAGGCAAGTGATAAAGAAAATTGAGCAAAGCCACAGATTACCACGGATAGTTTGGATTCAAAATATCTTTAAATAATAATTTGTCAATTTACCATATTGATTATAGTTTTGAGTTTCGGGTTTGTAGTTTCGAGAATCAATTTTTAAAAGAATGTTTTCGGGAAATACGGAATCAAAAAAAGAGAAAGGTACATGAGGCATAAAGAGCTTTCCATACGTTTCTGCGGCATTGCCGGCGACGGGGTTGTTTCTTCCGGGAAAATTTTAGCCGGTACCGTCGCCAGCATCGGTTTATTTGTCATGGTGAACGATATTTACAGCGCGGAGATTCGCGGATTGGGAAAATCCACGACTACGGTGCGCTTTTCCGGCAAAAAAATTTACAGCATGGGAGACGGCGTCGATTTGCTGGTGGGCATGGCGGCAAAGGAATCAATTTCTGAACTGGATGAGGTCAAGTCTGGCGGCGCGGTGATTTACGAGTCGAGCGAGCCCGGCGAAGTGGCAGAAGGGGAAACTCTTGCCGCACACATATCTCCGGACGTCCGCGGTTACGCGGTGCCGTTGAAAAGGCTGGCAAATCAAGCGTCGGGTTCAAATCGCGGCAGAAATATTGTTGCTATGGGCGCGCTGTGCTATTTGTACTCTCTGCCGCCGGAAATTTTTGTCAATCATATTACAAAACTTTTCCAGCGAAAAGGAGATCGCGTCGTCGAGAGCAATGTGAAGGCGTTTCGGCTGGGATATGATTATTGTCAGGAAAATTATCCTCTGCGAGAAGAATTTGATTTGCCTGCAACGGGAGAACCCAAAAAATTAATCAGCGGGAACGAAGCGGTGGCAAAGGGAGCCATGAATTGCGGCTTGCACATTTACGCCGGTTATCCTATTACTCCGGCGACGAAAATCATGGAATACTGCGCCAAAGACTTGCCCCCGTTGGGCGGTTGGACGATTCAGGTGGAAGATGAAATTGCGGCAATCTCTACCGTTGTTGGTTCCTGGTTTGCCGGAAGAAGGGCGATGACATCGACTTCCGGCCCGGGACTGGCGCTCATGTCTGAAATGATTAATTTGGCAGTAATGGCGGAAATTCCGGCAGTGATTGTCGATGTCCAACGCGGCGGTCCCTCCACAGGTTTGCCCACGAAAGTAGAACAGAGCGATTTGAATATTGCCTTTTACGGCGGCGCTGGCGACTCTCCGCGCGTCGTGATGGCCCCGGCTGATTCTGAGGAGTCTTATTCCGGTATCCAGTTAGCTTTTGATCTGGCGGAAAAATATCAGACGCCGGTCATTTTTTTAAGCGATCTTTTTCTGGGGCAACGGATCGAGACAGCGATTCTTGAGGAAAAGATTGACAGAAATCGAAGCACGAGGAAGAAGCCAACCGCCGAAGATTTGAAAGATTACGTTCGCTACCAGCTCACCGAAGACGGCGTCTCACCGTGGATTGTGCCCGGCGAATCTGGCGCATTTTACACTGTGACAGGTTTAGAGCATAATTTGCGGGGGAATCCCAATTACGAGTCAGAAGTGCACCAAACAATGACCGAGAAACGACATCGAAAATTTGCTTCCATGATTGAAGACATTCCTCCGGCGGACGTCATTGGGGACAAAGATGCGGTGATCGGCATTGCCAGTTGGGGCTCGACTATCGGCGCGATTCTGGAAGGAATGGAAATTGCCAGAGAAAAAGGCGTCAAATCCAAATTGATCAAATCAATCATGATTAACCCACAGCATGAAGAGTCGTTCCGCAATTTTTTTGACAGTTGTCAGCGAATCATCATTCCGGAAATGAATTTTCAGGGGCAGTACGCCGCGTTGCTGAAATCACGCTACGGAATTAAACCCGTTGAAATGCACCTTCCGGCAGTCAATCCGGTGAGTCCGAAAGTAATTGCGCAGAAAATTATGGAGGTGAACGATGAACTCACTCAGTAAGCGCTCGGTCATCGAGGGACTGAAATTTGCCAAATCGCTGAATTCGCAGAGATGGCGGGACAATTTGCCGACCTGGTGCCCCGGCTGCGGCCATTTTTCTGCGCTGAATGGCGTGTACGAATCTGTGGAAAAATTGAACATTGCACCGAAAGATTTTGTGCTCGTTTCCGGCATTGGCTGTTCTGGTCGATTTCCGTTTTTCATCAATGGCTTTGGTATTCATTCGCTGCACGGCCGAGCTTTGCCAGTGGCAACGGGCGTCAAAATTGCCAATCCGAATTTGACAGTGGTCGTCGCTGGCGGCGACGGCGACGGGTTGGGAATTGGCGGAGGACATTTGCCGCACGCGGTGCGAAATAATTTCGACATGACTTACGTGCTTCTGGACAATAACATCTACGGTTTGACCAAAGGGCAAGTTTCTCCGACGTCGCCGCTGGGAATGATCAGCACGACTTCTCCTTACGGGAATATTGCGCATCCATTGAATCCGACAATGCTGGTGCTCACCTACGGCGCGACTTTCGTGGCGCGGGTTTTTTCCAAAGATCGGGCGCTTGTGTCGAAAACTATTCAACAGGCAATCGCGCATCCCGGTTTCTCGGTGGTTCACGATCTTTCTCCGTGCGTAAAATTTAATAAAACAGTAACTTACAAATCCTGGGATGAGATAATCAAACCTTTACCGGAAAATTATCAACCCATAAATCGGGCAAAGGCGCTGGAACTGGCAGCAAGCGAAGATCCGATTTACGTTGGCGTTTTTTATCAGGAGAGAGTACCGACTTTTCATGAAAAGATAGATGAAATAAAATCTAACATTAAAAATAATAAGTAGGAGGTCTGATGTCAGAATCAACAGTAAAAATTTTAAAAACAGCCATCGAAATCGAAGATAAAGGCATGGAGACATTTCTCAAATTTGCCCGGCTGACCAAGGATGAAACCGGCAAAAATATGTTCATTCGATTGGCGCAGGATGAAATGATTCATCGCCGCATTCTTGATGAACAGTTGTACAAACTAATGGAAGGAAAAGCGCTGGGCAAGGTCGAAATTCCCAAGAGCGAGGTGGAGAAAATAGTCCCGAAAATCAGAGAAAAACAGCAGCGCACCCGCGGCGAATCTGGTTTGCTAGAAGTTGATGCCCTCAACACGGCGCTGGATTTGGAACGGGAAGCGTCAAAGTTCTTCCGCGATCAGGCGGAGATCGTTGATGACGAAGATGCAAAGTTGCTGTTCATCAGACTGGCTGAGTGGGAAGATGCGCATTACGACATCATTCAGGCGGAATTAGATTCCATTCAGGGAACCGGTTTCTGGTTTGGCATTCCTGAATTTCGAATGGATGGTAAGTTTTAATTTTTGCTTTATCGAGTGGAAAAAAATTTCAGAGAAAAATTTTTTTTGAATGGCAGGCAAATCAATTGTTTCCAACCTAATAAATGAGGAGTAATTATCCATGACAAATACTCTTAAAGTTGAAGATGTGCTGAAGGTTGCTATTAATGCAGAAATTAGCGCATACAGTCTTTATCAAAATTTGAGCGAAAAAATGAAAAATCCCGCGGCGAAACAAATGCTGGTGGAATTAGCGCTGCAGGAAGAAGGACACCGCAAAGCGTTAGAGCGAGTCGTTGCCACAAAAGATACGAATGTGCTCGGCAGAGGACTTCCGGAAGAGGATCGCGGCATTCATAATTTTCTGCAGACGTCGGATCTGCACGAAAATGCCTCGGTACAGGAAGTGATGGTTTTTGCCATGAATGAGGAGCAGAAAGCGTACGATTTTTACATGTCGCTGAGGCAGCAATTTGTCGGGACTGAGTTGGAAGACCTTTTCGATAGGCTGGCTGCGGAAGAGCGAGGTCATAAAGTCAAGTTGGAAGACGAGTATGAACAACATTTTATGACGGAGAACTAAAATAAAAAAGGTCAATCGTTTGAATTGACCTTTTTTATTTGCGGCAAATTTTAATGACAATTTTTTATTCTTTCGGGCGAACAAACGCAAAAATTATCCCTTGTTGGGAAGTGCCATATTTTGCGCCAGAATCTTCTCTCCGTCGTGAAAAAGAACCTCGATTTTTCGACTGTCGATGACATTTTTTACAATGCCCAATCCGAATTTTTGATGATGAATGGCGGTTTCCACATCGTAGCTATCTCCAATGGCGTATTCAATAGCTGATTCAGCTTCTGCATTATTCAGTATCCGCGTCCATTTATCTCTGCGCGCGCGAGGTTTTTTAACTTTCGCTATCGTTTTTGAAGCGGCTTTTTTGTTATCTGAACTTTTTGCTTTTGCTGTTGCTTTGGGCTTGCGAAATTGATGATAACTCATGCAGGTTTTGCACATCACTTTGGTAATTTTTTTATCTGTGGCCGTTGTGATGAGATGGATCGTGTCGGTCTTGCATTTGCCACAATAGGCCTCTATCTCCTGGCCAATAAGTTGATCACTCATTGAAGCTCCTTAGTGTTTAATGTCAATGAATTTATTTTATGTCAGCAGTAGTATCCAATATGGGGAAAATCAATAAGCGGCATAAAATTAAAGTAAAATATAAGAAAAAATTAGCAAATATGCAAGTACTTTGTGGAATTTTCCATACTTCAGAGAATTTTCAGCCATTATCAAATCAGATGACGCAAAATATGGCAAAAATTTTTTTTTGCGAGCAATGAACGGCTGATAAATGTATCGAAAATTGTGGACGACAGTGATTTCTTGCGCAAAAATATCCTATCGAAAATGAGAGACCCCATTTATTAAATTCTATTGTTTTTGAGAAACAAGACATTGACTAATAATTCGTAACATTATGAGAATAAAGGAGATAGATGTAATCAAAAAACTGGCATCATAATTGATAGTCAATGAGCAAAAAACAGAAAATTAGCTGACTATTACTTTTACGAAGAATGGTGTCAATTTTAATGAAGACAATAGCATTAGCGTCGAAAGATCAGGCGCTGGACCAGGCGATTTCGTTGTTATTTAAGGGTCGGTATCAGATCACCGGACTGAATTCAATTGACAAAAATTCGAATCTACTGGATTTGAATCCCATAGATTTGTTGATAGTTGATGTGAAAGCCATTGATGAAGATGTTTTGAAGAAGATTTTTTTGTTGAAAAAAATGAAAACGAATTTGCCGATCATCATGTTGTATGATTTGAAAGTGCCTGAATATGTGAAATCGGATTTATTTCCGCTGGCGGACGTGATGTTCCGCAAGCCGTTTAGCAATCAGCAACTGCTGAACGCGGTAAATGACTTTTTGGTCAAAGAAGCGAATTTTAATTAATTACAATTGTCGAGGTTGTCGATGATCCCTGAAGATGAAATAAAAAAAATAAGGCAGCAAAAAAGCGAGTGGGAACAGAAAACACTGAAACCAACGCTGGATCGTTTCCCTGAACGGAGGGAAAAATTTGTTACCGGCTCCGCTGCCGAAGTTGAGCGACTTTACACGCCGGAACAAGTTGCGGAAATGGAATACACTGAACAGTTAGGTTTTCCCGGACAGTATCCGTTCACTCGGGGAGTGCAGCCGACCATGTACCGCGGCAGATTCTGGACCATGAGACAGTACGCTGGTTTCGGGACAGCCGAAGAATCGAACAAAAGATATAAATTTTTGCTGGAACAGGGTCAGACCGGGCTTTCCGTGGCATTTGATCTTGCAACTCAAATCGGCTACGATTCGGATCATCCCATGAGTTACGGTGAGGTGGGAAAAGTCGGTGTGGCGATTGACAGCCTCGAGGACATGGAAATATTATTTGATGGAATTCCGCTGGATAAAGTGTCCACTTCCATGACCATCAACGCGCCAGCAGCGGTTTTGCTCGCCATGTACATTGTTGTCGCGGAAAAACAGGGCGTTCCCGCGACAAAAATTACCGGCACGATTCAGAACGATATTTTAAAAGAATATGTCGCTCGCGGCACCTACATTTT
>JAADFU010000044.1 GCA_013152715.1 Calditrichota bacterium | reverse complement strand
TCGCGTTAGTGAAGTTTCTATTGACAGTTTCCAATGATCGAAGGCGGAATAATCCTTATGAAATAGCGCGTCTGGCGCATTTAGCTGAAGTCGTGGAGTTTAACGAGCCTGGCGGTATGATGGATCATTACGCTACTGCCCTCGGGGATGTACTTTTCATGGATTTTCGGGATAAAGTTACAGTTGAACGCCTGGAGCACGGAATGGGAACATTTGTGCTCGGAGACTCACAAGAGCCGAAAGACACGAAGGAAATTTTGCATCGTGTGAAAGGCGGTATTTTGGAGATGCTGGAGTTTCTGCAAATTGATATTGGCGAAGATCTGTGGTATCTCTATTTTTCAGAAATTAGCAATAAAATCACGGAATTTCCACCAGATCAGGTGGAGCTTCTCAAAGGCGCGTTGTACAATCGTGATTTGACGGATGTGGCACACCAAATTTTTTCAGATGGCTTTATGGAAGATGAAAAATTGGGCAAATTGTTGACGCGTTGCCACAAAATTCTGAAAGACCAACTCAAAATTTCTACGCCAAAATTAGATGCGATGATTGATGCCGGAATAGCAGCAGGCGCGCTGGGAGGGAAATTGAACGGCTCAGGCGGTGGAGGGTGCATGTTCGTTTACGCCCCACACAATCCGGAACAAGTGGCACACGCAATTGAAAAAGTTGGAGGAAAAGCATTTGTCGTTGAAGTGGATGAGGGAGTCAAAACAGAGATGATTGTGACGGAATAAAAAATAAGAGATGACCACTATTATCAGGATTTTATTTTTCGGAAAAATTTTTCATGAAAAAAATCTTACGCGACATTTTAATCAAACCTGCCGGGCCTGACTGCAATTTGCGTTGTGAATACTGTTTTTATTTACAAAAAGGAGAAATGTTCGGCGGCCATCGCCAGCATCGCATGAGCGACGAAGTACTGGAAGAACTTGTGCGCCAGATGATGTCGCAGACGAGTGATACCGCTGTTTTCAACTGGCAGGGCGGCGAACCGACTTTGATGGGGCTGGAATTTTTTGAGAAAGCGATCGAATTTCAAAAAAAATATGGCAGGCAGCAGGCCGTCGGCAATACGATTCAAACGAATGGCACGCTGATCGATGAAAATTGGGCTCAATTTCTCAGAGAATATAAATTTTTGATTGGGCTTTCTCTCGACGGTCCCGAACATGTGCATGATCATTATCGAAAAACTGGGATCGGCAAGGGTACGTTTGCAAAAGTAATTAATTCTGCGAAACTCCTGCTCGATGCCGGTTGTGAAGTGAACGCTCTCAGCGTTGTGAATGATTATTCGGTAAATTTCCCCGAGGAAATTTTCAATTTTCTGCGCGATATCGGTTTAAATTACATGCAATTCATTCCTGCTATTGAACCTCATGCTATTGATCCGAAAAAAGTGGCGCCTTTCACTGTGCCGCCTAAGAAATACGGAGAGTTTCTCTGTGTAATTTTTGATCTCTGGATGAATAGTTTCGTCGATGGCATGCCCACGACTTCAGTGCGTTTTTTTGAATCGGCGCTTTACAGTTACGTGGATTTGAATCCGCCGGAGTGCAGTCTCATGCCCGAATGCGGCGTTTACGTTGTCGTTGAGCACAACGGCGACGTTTATTCCTGCGATTTTTTTGTCGATCCGCAATGGAAATTGGGCAATATCATGCAGCATTCCCTCACAGAAATGCTCAACTCTCCGCGGCAGACAGAATTCGGCCGCCTAAAGAAGAACCTGACGAATGAATGCAAAAATTGCCCCTGGCTGCGCCATTGTTGGGGGGGATGCACCAAAAATCGTTTGAACAATCCGGAAAATCAGAATCTGGATTATTTGTGTTCTGCCTACAAAACTTTTTTTTCTTACGCGGACGACCGTTTGAAAAAAATGGCGGATGAATGGAAGCAAAAGCAGGGTGCTGAACAGGCGGCGATCCGGCAGAAGATTCGTCAGATGGTTGCCGAGGGAAAACTTGTGGTTGGCAGGAACGATCCCTGCCCCTGTGGTAGCGGGAAAAAATTTAAAAAATGTTGTGGAATGTCTGGGTGAATTTTTTGTACTTTAATGATTCTTTGCAAATTACCAAATTTATCAATCAAATCTTGGAGGGTTAATAGCAAATGATTTTACACATTTCTTGGATTGACTGGTTGATTATTGCACTCTACTTTGCTTTTGTGCTGGGAATTGGTGTTTATCTTAAGCGTTTTACCGGAACAGGGGAGGACTTCTTCCTCGCCGGGCGCCGCAACAGCTCCTGGGTGGCTGGTCTTGCGTTTTTAAGCGCCAATATGGGCGCCCTGGAACTTCTCGGGATGACCGGTAACACCTTCAAATATGGAATGTTTGTCGCTCATTTTTACTGGGTGGGCGCTATTCCGGCAATGTTGTTTCTGGCAATTTACATGATGCCTTTTTACTACAGCAGTAAAATCCATTCCGTTCCTGGCTATCTCAAATTAAGATTTGATGAAAAAACACGAGTCTTAAACGCAATCGCTTTTGCTTTTATGACGCTGCTCATGTCCGGAATCAATCTCTATGCCATGGCGCTTGTGCTGCGCACTTTTTTGGGCTGGCATTGGGACGTCTCGATGTGGGTTTCGGCGGTAACGGTTGCCGGTTATGTGGCATTGGGAGGGCTTCTTTCCGCTATTTTTACCGAAATTGTCCAATTTTTCTTGATTTGGTTTGGCTTATTTTTGGTGACGATTTTAGGCGTTGTGGAGATTGGCGGCTGGCATCAAGTTTTTAGCAGACTCGAACCAGCAATGAACGCCCTCTGGTCAACTTCTGCCAACGCCGGAAGTAATGGAATGCACGTCACCTGGATGGGAATTATTTTAGGCCTGGGTTTTGTGCTATCTTTCGGTTACTGGACTACAGACTTTCTGGTTGTGCAGCGCGCTTTTTCCTCCAAAGACTTGAGATCAGCGCGCATGACGCCAATTGTTGCCTCTTTCTTTAAAATGGCATTGCCGTTTATCGTGATTTTTGCTGGTTTAATCGCATTGATACTTTCCCGTGATCCGAATGCTCATTTTTCTTTGCTACAAGAAGGCGGAAGAATTAATTATGACTCTGCATTACCGATGTTAATCGCCAGATATTATCCGCAAGGACTGATTGGTCTCGGCGTGACTGCGTTGTTAGCCGGATTTATGGCCGGTCAGGCGGGAAATATTAGCGCGTTTAACACTGTGTGGACCTACGATATTTACAAATCCGTTATCAACAAAAACGCTTCAGATTCACATTATGTCTGGATGGGGAGAGTCGCTACAATTGCCGGCGTCGTAATCAGTGTAGGCACTGCTTACTGGGCAAAGGCCGCTCCTTCAATTATGGACTACATGCAGGCGATTTTTTCCTGGGTAAATGCACCGTTGTTTGCGACGATGCTATTAGGTATGTTCATCGTCTGGATCACTCCGAGTGGCGCTTTTTGGGGATTATTGGCCGGAATGGGCTCTTCTTTTTCCATGTTTTTGGCAGTAAAACTGGGATGGATTTCTGCCACTTTGCTCACTCTTTCCGATAATGCCAGCGATATGGCAGCAAATTTCTGGCGCGCCTGGTGGGCGTGGTTGATTTGCTTTATTGTAACTATTGTTGTTAGTCTATTTACCAAACGAAAACCTCGCGATGAACTTATCGGGCTGATCAAAGGATTGACAACTATTGAAAAAGAGAAAAATTTGCCATTTTATAAAAAGCCGGAAGCAATGGCTGTCATCGTCATTGTTATTTTTGTGCTGTTAAATATCTATTTTTGGTAAAAATAAACAGAACGTAGCGAAATGGTTATAGAGGAGATTTTTTCATGGTTGATAAAAAAATGCTTTCCATCTGGTTCTTTGTGGGACTCATGTTGACAATTTTGGGAGTTATTATCACTTCAACGGGAGTCTATTACATTTTTTATCCTCAAACAAGAACCGCTCTCCACGAATTAAACCCAAATTTGTGGTGGGGATTGATTATACTAGTTGCGGGAATTATTTTCTTTGTTTTTTCAATTATTCATTACCGATCTGAAAATTAGAGAAAGGTAGTTTGCGATTTTCAAAAAAGAGGTTTATTTGCTAACATGCCTAAATTAGATGAAGTAAAAAAGTGGCTCCATCTCTCTGAGACAAAAAACTTATTCAAAAAAATCTATGGCCTCAAACAAGAGGAAGAGGGAATCAGCAAGCAGATTAAACGATATCAATTATTGGTCGAAAAATTTCAGCTAAATTTCCCTCAAAATGATGTTCATATTTTCAGTACGCCGGGCAGGACTGAAATTGGCGGCAATCACACCGACCATAATCACGGACGGGTTTTGGCTGCCAGTGTAGATTTGGATTCCATTGCCGTCGCCGCTAAAAATAACGAAGATATTGTTAGGCTCTATTCGGAATCTTATGCGAATCCGTTTGTGGTCGAGCTCGATGATCTCAAAGCAAGAAATAGCGAGAAAGGAACGACGGCAGCTTTGATCCGAGGAATTGCAGCTCATTTGCAGGAATACGACGGTAAAATCGGTGGATTCAATGCGGTTATGACCAGCGATGTGTTGGTCGGGTCCGGACTCAGTTCTTCCGCTTCTGTCGAAGTTCTCATGGGGACTATTTTCAATTATTTGTACAATGAAAACAAAATTTCGCCGATCCAAATAGCGCAAATCGGGCAATTTGCAGAAAATGAATATTTTGGCAAACCGTGCGGATTGATGGATCAAATCGCCTGCGCTTCCGGCGGGATTGTCGCTATTGACTTCGAGAATCCGGCGAACCCAAAAGTTGAGAAGGTCGATTTTGATTTTGAAAAATTTGATTATTCTTTGCTGGTTGTTGACACGGGAGGCAATCATGCTGATTTGACGGAGCATTACAGCGCAATTCCCGCGGAGATGAAAAAGGTCGCTCAATTTTTAGGCAAAGAAACTGCTCGGGAATTGGTCTTGAGCGAATTTATCGAAAATTTGCCAAAAATACGCCAAAAAGCCGGCGATCGCGCCGCACTGCGAGTTTTTCATTTTCTCAAAGAAAACGATCGTGTGCTTCAGCAAATGAATTCTTTGAAGAATGGAGACTTACCACAATTTTTGCGTTACGTGGCGCAATCAGGTAATTCCTCGAACAAATGGCTGCAAAACAGCTACCCCACAAATAATCCTCAAGAGCAGGGAGTCAATCTCGCGCTTGCTTTGAGCGAAGATTTTATTGAAAAAACCGGTGAAGGTGCCTGCCGCGTACACGGTGGTGGATTTGCCGGCACTATTCAGGTTTTTCTGCCGATGAAAAGAGTTGTGGATTATCAAAATTTGATGATCCCCATTTTTGGTGAAAATTGCGTCAAGCCGTTGAAAATACGTTCCGTTGGCGCGATCTGTGTATCAGCTTTTGTATAAAAAACTCAAAAACGAAAAACAAGGAGCTGGACGATGGTTTTTGTTTTCTGGGATTGGGTCGTTGTAGGTCTGTATTTTCTCGTTTTAATGGGATTGGCATTGTGGGTAATTAGACAGAAACATGACTCGCCAACGGATTATTTTCTCGCCGGACGCCATGTGGGCTGGTTTGTCATCGGTGCTTCAATTTTTGCATCAAATATCGGTTCCGAACATATCGTCGGATTGGCTGGTACGGCGGCGAAAACCGGTGTTGTCATGGGGCATTACGAATTGCATTCCTGGCTGGTTTTGCTTTTGGGCTGGGTTTTTGTCCCGTTTTACATGCGCAGCAAAGTTTTCACTATGCCGGAATTTTTGGAACTGCGCTATTCCCCCAAAGCGCGCTGGTTTCTGTCGCTGATCACCCTTGTGGGCTATATTCTGACAAAGGTGTCCGTCACTGTGTACGCCGGAGCTGTGGTTTTTCAAACACTGATGGGAATAGATTTTTGGACCGGCGCGCTCATCGTCATCGTTCTCACCGGAATTTACACTATTGTCGGCGGTTTGCGTGCTGTTGTTTATACTGAAGCATTGCAAACTATTATCCTGATTGCCGGATCAGTTACGGTCACACTGATTGGTTTGGCGAAAATCGGTGGCTGGCATAATTTATACGCCATTGCCGGAAGCCAGCATTTTGATCTTTTTCTCCCGGCGAGCGATCCTGAATTTCCCTGGCCCGGGATGGTTTTCGCGCCGCCAATTGTTGGTTTGTGGTATTGGTGCACAGACCAGTACATTGTTCAGAGAACGCTTGCCGCACGAGACGAGACACAAGCGCGTCGCGGTACGATCTTCGCCGCTTTTTTGAAATTATTGCCTTTTTTCATTTTTATGATTCCGGGAATCATTGCCTATGCGCTGGCAAAATCAGGCAGCCTTGATCTTCCGTCTGCTGATCAAGCTTTTCCCACGTTGGTGAAAACTTTGCTTCCTGTGGGCTTTCGCGGATTAGTCGCTGGCGGATTATTGGCGGCGCTGATGAGTTCTCTGGCGGCTGTTTTTAATTCATCTTCGACTTTGTTCACAATGGATATTTATAAAAAGCTCAAGCCTAAAACTTCAGAAAAGAATCTCGTGCGCGTGGGGAGAATTGCGACAGGCGTGGTGGTAATTTCCGGAATTTTATGGATCCCGTTCATGAAATACATTTCCGGCGAATTGTACCATTATTTGCAAAGCGTGCAGGCATACATTGCGCCTCCCATTGCTGCGGTCTTTTTCTTCGGGCTATTTATGAAACGAATTAATGCCAAAGGCGCTCTCACTGCTCTGATCGGCGGCTTTGGTGTTGGAATGTTGCGGTTGATTGCGGAATTGAATAAGACGGCACTGGCTGACGTCGGTGGTTTCCTCTATTCTTTTGCTTCGGTAAATTTTCTTTATTTTGCAATTTATCTTTTTGTCGGATGTAGTCTGGCGATGATTATTGTCAGCTATCTCACTGCACCACCGGCATTGGAACAGATCAAAGGGCTCACTTATGCGACAACCGTGGCGGCTGACAGGAAAGCTTCCCGAGCGAGCTGGAATTGGATGGACGTGGCGCTTTCTGTCGTTGTTGTGATCGTCATTGCCCTTATTTTGATGTATTTCACTGGTTAGTGTGATTTATTGATAAATTTTGCCAGATATTGCCTCAAATTGATGGTAGTAAGAATATTTTGCCAATTGAATTTGGGGCATTTTTATTTTTGTGAAAAAACCTAAAATTTGGCTTGACTATAATTTTAATAATTAATATATTTATAAAAATTGTACAACTATAATTCATTGAAAAATAAAGATCGAAAACCTTTAAGAAAATGGTAAATTATAAAGGGTTAGCCTCATATTGTCAGGAATGCGGCCTCTGCGAAGCAAATAAATATGTCGAGCCTCAAAAGCCTGCCGAAGATGAACTCATCGACATTATCGTCAATGAAGTTGTCGAATCCATTACCGGGAAAAAAATTGAAACAAAACCGGAGTCAAAATATCCGCTCATCCCTCTGGGCGTTTCCAATCATCATGTTCACATTACCCCGGAAACATTTCGTTATCTCTTTGGCGAAGATGCAGAATTAGAAAAATATCGGGATTTGTATCAGGAAGGTGAGTTTGCTGCAAAACAGACAGTGACAATCATCGGCAGCAAAATGAGAGCGATTCAGAATGTTCGTATTTTAGGACCCATGCGCGAGTATGATCAAGTGGAATTGTCACTCACGGATGCGGTGCAATTGGGAATAAATCCGCCGGTTCGCAATTCCAGAGATTTAAAAGGCGCGGCGCCTCTGACTTTGGTGGGTCCTAAAAGATCGATTTTTTTACCAGAGTGCGCTATTATCGCCAATCGCCACGTTCACATGCCCGGAGATGTAGCTGCCCAATTCGGCGTGAAGAACGGAGATTTTATCCGCGTCCGCATCGGAGGTGCCAAAGCAACAGTTTTTGAAAATGTATTGGTCA
>JAADFU010000043.1 GCA_013152715.1 Calditrichota bacterium | reverse complement strand
CTTTTTTGCGACAAAAAACAGCACATTTGATAGCTATTTATCTTTCAATCGCATTATTTTTACTCATCAGCACCGCGGTTATCGCCCATTTCCAGCTTGATTTGAAAGTTCAGCGGCTTTTTTATGACCACGCAGCAAATCCTGGCTGGTATCAGAAAAATGCTCCGCTTTGGCATTTTCTTTATCACTATGGCCCCTTGCCGGCGCTGCTGCTTTCATTTGCTGCGATTGCAGTGCTCATTTTTCAGAAATCAGTGCCTAAATTGAGAAAATATAAACATGCCAGCAAATTATTTCTGCTCGCCATGATTTTAGGTCCAGGCGTCATCATCAACGGCGTGCTCAAAGACCACTGGGGACGTCCCAGACCGCGGCAGGTGGAGGAATTTGGCGGTCAGTGGGAATTTCGCGAAATCTGGCAACCAGGCATTCCCGGCAAGGGCAAATCTTTTCCCTGTGGACATGCTTCGGCAGGGTTCATTTTTTTCGCGCTTTTTCTGGCACTGCGGGACAAGCACAAAAAAATTGCCTGGTTCAGCCTGTTTTTCAGTCTCATTTACGGTTCGCTCATCGGCGTCGCGCGCATGGCGCAGGGAGGGCATTTTCTTTCCGATGTCATCTGGTCCTGGGGAATTACCTGGCTCATCATTTTGATTCTCTACTATCACATTTTGAAAATCCCTGACGAAGAAAATCAAACAAAACCTGAAAAGCAGCAACCAAACACCTTGCTTTCAGGCAAAAACAGAATTTTGATGACAATTGCCTTCGTTTTTTCTGTTGCCTTTTTGGTGTTTTTCTTTCTTTTTTCCAAGCCGGCTTACAAAGAATTTCACTACCGACTGCCGCGTTCCGCTGCTTTGCCAATTTTGAAAATCGATTTTCAAGTCGAGCATGGCGATGTGGTATTTGTTCCAGATTCTCTTTCTGATATTTTGCAAATCGACGGCACAATGCAGGGCTTTGGTTTCCCGGAATTCAAATTCAAAAATGACATCGCCAAACAAATTTCCGGAGATACGTTGAAATTGACATTCGCCTTTGCCCTGTCGGGATTTTTCTACGAGAAAGGCATTGTTTTCACCTGTCGGTTTGACAGCACGGAACGAATTTTGTTTGGCGGGAAAGTTAAAAACGGAGATTTATTTTTGAAAACAAAGGATAACATTAAAAAAATTAAATATCTGCCACAGAGCCGCAGAGGGCACAGAGGGAAAATTGACAAAGAAAATTGAATATCAAGAATCTTTGTGTTTTCGAGTCCGCCATAAGCGGATCCGCCTTTGGCGCGATCTTGGTGGTTTGAAATTATTTCAAGGAGCGCAAAAATGGAAAATTTGACTGCGAAAGAATTAAAAGAATTGATTGTCTCGGTTTTTTCACCGCGGGAAAAGGATGAAAAGCTGGCGATTCTAATCGATGTGCCCGATGAAGTCGTTCCTGATAATGAAAACTGGCGCATCAGACGGAAACTGGCGCAGGATTGGGCGGAAAAATTGGCTTCTGTGGCATCTGAAATCGGACTGAAAGAAATCGCTCTGCTGCTCTATCCCAATGTGCACAACAACAATGCGGATTTGCCGGAGACAGCCTATTTTTTCGATGGCGATGCGGAAAATTTGCAGGCGAGAAATTTGACAGCAAACGGGCAGGCGGTAAATTTCAAAGAAAAATTGAGCCAAACGCAGCTCGTCATCGCGCTGACCGAATTTTCCGCCACTGCTCCGCTGAAGATTCTGGCGAAACAGATGAATTTCCGCGCGGCAACCATGCCCGGATTTTCTCCCGAGATGATCCCTGCACTTCGTCTCGATTACGCCGAAATCAACCGCCGTGTCCAGCAAATCAAAAAACTACTCGACGAAGCTGTTGCGCTGGAAATCGATTTCACAACTACCGATGGGGACAATTTTCACATCAATTTTGACCTGCGCTTTCGCAAAGGCCATGCCAGCGGCGGGCGATTCCCTGATTCGGGAGTTGCTGGAAATCTACCCAGCGGAGAAAGTTACATCGTGCCCTACGAAGGGGAAAAACCGGAAAAGAGCCTTTCCGAAGGCTTTCTGCCGGTGCAACTGGAGGGTGAAATTGTCGTTTACAAAATCCGCGCGAACAAAGCCGTTGAAGTCGTTTCTTCGGGCGAAATCTCAAAACAAGAAAGCGAAAAAATTCAACACGAACCGGCGTACGCCAACATTGCCGAATTGGGCTTTGGCGTGCTGGGCGATTTTGGCATCTCCCCCACCGGCGAAATTTTGCTGGACGAAAAATTGGGCTTGCACATCGCTTTTGGCAGGAGCGACCACTTTGGCGGCGCTGTGGGCCCGACAGATTTCAGTTCACCGGAAAATGTCGTGCACATCGATCGCATTTACATTTCGGAAATGCAGCCGGATGTTCTCCCCGTCGCGGTGAAACTCCGTTTTAAAAATGGCGAAACGCAAATTCTAATGAAAGACGGGAAATACATGATTTTTTCATAGACCGGACTTTTTCAAACCAAGCGCCATTGAATTAGCCATTGGCGAATCAGACTTGGGGGCATCCTTTTACTACCAGACTATTGCTCTTTTTGCTCATTTGAACTTTAATCCGCAAGCCAGCGTACTAAAATTGTAACTATTCAGCTCGAAGCCGCCAAGGCTCCGAGATTTAATTTAGTAAAAAAAAATAATTTCTTGGGAACCGCTTTAAATAAACTGATAATTTCTAGAGTAACTACCATTTTCAGGTATTCCTGATCCCTGCCCCCATGTGGGGGGCTTTGTATCTGAATAGCCACCTAAAATTATGCTAAAATTCAAAATATGACACTGAAAGGTAAAGCGATGAAAAGATTTTTCCTTTTTCAAATTTTATTCTCTGTAATTTTTGTTTTTTCTCTTTTGGCTCAGCAAACGGAAAATAGTGATGATTTTCTCAAACGCGAAGCCGAAGGCAAAAATAGAATGGCAAAAAAATGGCTCACGGAAGATGGCAACACCACACCCAACATGGATAAATACGATGTGACCTATTACCAGCTTAATTTAGAGCTTGTTCCTTCGCAAAAATTTCTCACCGGTTTTGTGCAAATGAACGCAAAAATTTTGCAGCCGGTCAATTCCATTGATGTACATCTTGTTTACTCACTTTATCCGGACAGTGTGCTCGTGGACGGGCAAAACGTGTCCACGTCCTTCTCCGGAGGCATTCTGACCTTTTATTTTGCGGACACAAAGAATACCAACGAGGCTTTTTCTGCAAAAATATTTTACCACGGCTACCCCGCATCAGCGGGGTTCGGTTTTGACCAGGATTCAGGCCAGCCCATGATCTGGTCGTTGAGCGAACCTTACGCAGCGCGAACCTGGTGGCCTTGCAAAGATACACCGTCAGACAAAGCGGATTCGGCAGACATCGTGATCACTGTTCCCGAAAATCTGATCGTTGCTTCCAATGGCTTGCTGCGCGAAGAAAAAACGCTGCCCGATAACAAAAAACAATATTGGTGGCATGAAAAATATCCCATCGCAACTTATTTGATTTCCATTGCTGCGCATCCGTTTCACTTTTATTCTGATGAATATGTCACATTAAGCGGCGATACCATGCCTATTCAATTTTACGTTTTTCCGAGAAATTACCAGGGCAATCTCAACGATTATGCGAAAACAAAAGACATGATTCATGCCTATGCTTCACTTTTCGGAGAATATCCGTTTGTTGAAGAAAAATACGGACATGCGGAATTTTTAGGCTGGGCCAGCGGCATGGAACACCAAACTCTCACCAGTCTCCACGGCGTGGGAGAAACTCTAATTGCGCACGAATTAGCTCATCAGTGGTGGGGAGATATGATTACGTGTAACAGTTTTCACCACATTTGGCTAAATGAGGGATTTGCGACCTATTCTGAGGCGCTGTGGATGGAATGGTCGCATGGCAAAGCATACTACCGACAATATCAAAAAAATCACTTTTACTATGGCCCGGGGACAATCTATGTGGAAGATCCGGAACATGATGTCATTTTTGACGGTAATCTCAGCTATCGCAAGGCGTCGTGCGTCCTGCACATGCTGCGTCACGTTGTCGGCGATTCTACCTTTTTTCAGATACTTCATACTTATTACAACGATCCGCTTCGCAAATATGGCACCGCGACCACGGAGCAATTTCAGGCGGTCTGCGAACAAGTTTCGGGCATGGACTTAACTGATTTTTTTCATCAATGGATTTATGAGCAAGGTTTTCCTTATTACCAATATTTCTACGCGACAAAAATGCTCCCGGATAATCGGTATTATCTTTTCTCCACCATCAAGCAAATTCAGAGTTTCGGGCCTATTTTCAAAATGCCTGTCGATGTGACCGTGGAGACAGCAGACGGCGACACGACTTTTGTTGTCTGGACGCAGAATGAAATCGATACTTTTTCCGTCATTCTGCCGCATGAACCCCTGAAAATCACTTTGGACAAAGACGACTGGATTCTTTGCAAAAAAGAATTTTCCGCGCAGCCGTTTTTCACTGCCAAATCCTACAAAATTCTTGACGAAAACGGCAATAAAAACGGCAGATGGGACGCTGGCGAGACGGTGCAGTTGAAACTCTCTACACTCAATAACGGAATGGCTCTGGAGAATGCCTCGGTCATTTTGCGCGTTTCCGATCCTCTGGTGACAATTCAGGATTCGACCGCAGCAATCGGCAGCGTCAACTATCAGGAAATTTTTACCAATGAAAATGAGCCTTTTGTTGTTAGTTCTGATCCTTCGATTTCCGGAAAAATGATTCCATTCCAACTGCAAGTGTTTGAAAATGACAACTTCGTTGGCAAAGCGACATTTTCCATTCCCGTCGGGAAACCATCCATTCTGCTCCTTGACGATGACAATAATCAAAATTACGAAACGTATTATCAAAATGCATTAGAATCAAATTACAATTATTTCGATTATTGGGATTCGCAAAGCAAAATTTTTCCCGATTCCCTGACACGCTACAAAACAGTCATTTGGTTTCAGGGAATGCAAACAACCAATTTATTACCGAACACTTTTCGCAGCGTTTTAGTTGATTTTATTAATCAGGGTGGGGATCTCATAGTTTTCAGTCAGAATCTGGCGGAATTTGTTGCCAGCAGCGGCGATGCGGCAAAAATCGCTTTTCTGGCAGATTATTTTGGGGTTCAATTCGAGACCGGCGCTACTTCGGAATCTGTGATTGTCGGCAAATCCGGCGATCCCATTAGTTCGGGAATGGCAATAACCTTTACCGGACCTTACGGATTGGATAATCAACATTCTCGGGATGAAATGAGTCCTGTTAATGGGGCGCATTCTATTTTCAAATATTTGCAGTCTCAGAAAAGCGCCGGAATTAGATTCGAGCCGATGGCTACAGACGCAAAAATCGTATATTTGGCTTTTGGATTGGAAGGCGTGGCAGGTCCCAGCGAAGATACAGGTTCTAAACTCATGTCCAATATTTTTAAATGGTTCAATCCGTTAACTGATGTGCCGGAAACGGAAAATGTTTCCCTGTCGCCAAAATCGTTTCAGCTATTTCAAAATTATCCCAATCCGTTCAACCCGGAGACAAATATTCACTTTTTTCTCCCTGAAGCGACAATGGCGTCAATTTCTATTTACAATATTTCAGGCCAGCGCATTCGTACGCTTTTCGAAGCAAAGAAAAGCGCTGGTAGCTATTCGATTCTCTGGGATGGCAAAGACGAAAATGGCAATCTTGCAGCGAGCGGAATTTATATTTATCGCTTGATAACAAAAGAATTCAGTCAGCAGAAGAAGATGATTTTGATTCATTAGGCTAAATAATATCATATTTTGAAAAATTTTACCTGGGAAAAATGATGAAAAAAGTAAAACGAATTGGCGTTTTAACCGGCGGCGGAGACTGTCCCGGATTGAATGCTGTGATTCGCGCCATTGTGAAAACAGCATCCTTCGAATTTGATTTTGAAATAATCGGCTTTTTTGATGGCTTCAACGGATTAGTGGAAAATCGCTACACGGAATTGGATTTGAACTCGGTGTCCGGAATATTGACCCAGGGAGGCACTATTCTTGGCACAACAAATCGCGCCGATCCGTTTCAATACCCAATTCTTGAAAACGGAAAATATGTCTATCTTGACCAATCAGATCAGGCGATTAAAACTTTTGAAGACCTGGGATTGGATGCTCTTTTTTGCATTGGCGGAGACGGAACAATGGCAGTCGCGGATAAATTTTCCCAAAAAGGCATCCCTATTATTGGGATTCCCAAAACCATCGACAACGACCTTTTCGGCACGGATGTCACTTTTGGATTTGATTCGGCAATGACCACAGCGACCGAAGCCATCGATAAAATTCACACGACGGCCCAGGCGCATCACCGGGTGATGATTGTCGAAGTTATGGGCAGATACGCCGGCTGGTTAGCGCTGGGATCCGGAATTGCCGGCGGCGGCGACATCATTTTAATTCCTGAAATCCCCTTTCGCATCGAAAAAGTGTGCGAAAAAATAAAAGAGCGCAATTACCGGGGCAAACATTTCAGCATTCTGGTGGTTGGCGAAGGCGCAAAACCGGAAGGCGGCGAACTTGTCGTGCGTCAGCGTCTGGAAGGAAGCCCGGAACCGATTCGTCTTGGCGGCATTAGCTACAGAATTTCCGAACAGATCGAGTCCATGATTAGCACGGAAACCCGCGTGACAGTTTTAGGCCACCTGCTGCGCGGTGGCATTCCCACGCCCACAGACAGATTGTTGGCGTCGCGTTTCGGCGTGGCGGCGGTTCATTTGTTAGCGAAGAAAAAATTTGGCAGAATGGTAGCGCTTCAGGGCGCAGAAATCAAATCCGTTCCCATTCCCGAAATTGCCGGAAAAAATCGCATTGTACCATTGGATTCGCCGTTAATAAAGACAGCCCGCGCACTGGGAACTTCACTCGGAGATTAAACAAAAAAAGCGCCGAACATTTGAGAACGGCGCTCTTTTGTTGTTCAGATTTTTCAGCTCAATTCAAGCAATTTATTCACACATTTTTTAATACCTTTGGCAACAAAAGCAACCGACGGACCCAGCATGTACGCTGGTGTAGAAACGATTTTATTCTTTTCGTCCACCGCGATCTCGTCTACTGATCGCTCAACGTGTTTTCCGCCCATGGCTTCGATGGCTTCAGCGGTTCCTTTGTCGTTTCCGATGGTGAGTGTCGGATGATGCTCGCCCAAAATTTTCGCTCCCAGCGCCGGCGAGATACAAATAAACCCCAGCGGTTTTCCCGCAACGTGCATCCCTTTCACCAATCGTTCCACGTCTTGGTTAACGGAACAATTAGCCCCTTCAGTGGCAAAAGTGCACAAATTTTTCGCCGCGCCATAGCCTCCGGGAAAAACTAACGCATCCAACTCCGACTCTTTCACGTCGGCAATATTGCGAATTTCCCCTCTGGCAATGCGCGCCGCTTCAGTGAGCACATTTCGCTTTTCTCCTTCGGCGACCTCGCCTTTGTTGTGATTAATTACGTGCATTTGCTCTACGTCCGGCGCCATGATAATTGTCTGTGCGCCAGCTTCGTCCAGCGCCAACAAAGTCAGTACTGCTTCGTGAATTTCACTGCCGTCATAGACTCCGCATCCGGCAAGTACAACGCCGACTCTTTTATCCGAAAAATCAGTCATAACGCAATCCTCCTGTTCTAAATTCATCGTTTCTGTTCGTTGGAAATATAATCAATCAGAGGGATTTTGTCAATTGGTTTTTTTGGCATTTGGCAATCGGCTTTCGGCCTTTCGCTTCTGGCTTTTGCCGTGTTTTGTGTCATTGAAATTCAAGCTCAACATTGAACTATGAACTTTAAACTCGGAACTCGAAACAAAAAAGGCAGACACCTAAAAAAAGCGCCTGCCTTGTAATAAATTTTTCTAAAATTAGTTTTTCACGATTGCCAGAATATCAGCGCGTTGCACGATGAGCAATTCTTTTCCGTCAATTTCAACTTCATCGCCAACATATTTTCCGTACAAAATCTTGTCGCCAACTTTCAGAATGTCCTGCAAATCTTCATCAGTACCCACAGCGATGACTTTGCCGATGCGGGGTTTTTCTTTTGCAGTTTCAGGAATGATGATAGCGCCCTGTTTTGCTTCTTCCTCAACGCGTTCCACAACTACGCGATCGTCCAAAGGCTTTAACTCCATAACACAATCCTCCTAAATATTTTATCCCCTGATTCCAAGTAATTTATTTATTTTGGGTTTGTCGAAACCAACGACGGTGCGGCTTCCGATAAAAATCACCGGCACGCCTCTGTGACCGCGACGCTCAAGGTCTTTGGCGGCGTTTCGGTCGCGAGTCACGTCGATGTCTTTAAAACGAACCTTGTGCTCGCGCAAATATTTTTTTACGGTATTGCACCAGCTACACGTCGGTGTAGTGAAAATGATCACTCGTGGTTGCGTTTTCGCTTGATTCATGAGAGATTCTCCTTTCCCATTGCTCCGTATTCATGAATCCGATTAATTCTCTTTGCCGTTGCCATTGCCGTTTTTTAACAACTCTTTTTCGATAATTTCGATCAAAGTCTCTTTTGGCAAGGCGCCGACTGCCATTTGCGGCTGGCTTTCTTGGGGAATGAAAAGCAAAGACGGAATACTGCGAATGCCAAACGCCATTGCTAATTCCTGTTCCGCTTCCGTGTCAATTTTATAGAAATCTACTTTCCCTTCGTACTGTTGGGAAAGCTCTTCGATGACCGGAGACACCATTTTGCACGGCCCGCACCAGTCAGCGTAAAAATCAATCATCGCCGGTAATTCGCCTTCAAATTTCCATTCGCGATTTTTTTCGTAATCAAAAACCTTCTCCAAAAATTTCTCTTTCGTCAAATGTTCGACCATTAAAATCTCTCCTTAAAACGTGGTTCATTAAATGAATAACTATGATTATTTTAAAAATAAGACTTATTTTTTCCAATAAAAACCTTGAATCGGGAAAATTCCGAGCAGAATACGCTTTTTACTGCAAAAGACATTCCACGCTCATTTCTCCCTACGATATTTTAGTGAAAAATTTGCAAGATCTCGTGGGGCCGCCGGAACCGCAGTAATGAAGTTTGTGACAAACAAAACATCTTTTTTGTGAAAAATATCTATCCCTATTCATAACTCACCTACAAATAATCCGTTCTGCATGCCTCTTTTCAAAGTTGGCAAGTTAGATGTCATAAGATTTAAAAAGATTCACATGGCTGAAATGAGTCAGAATATTTTTTCAGCAAAATTCAAATCGCTGTAATTCAATAATTTTCAGTGAACAAAGGCTTCAGGCCAACCATCGAAATAAATTCATTTTTCAAAATAATGTTTTCGCGTTTAACTCGGCAACTCGTTTCAAGTTCCGAATCTGTTTTCATTTTATGCCTAAAATTTGAACAAAAAATTCGGAACGTCGGCGTCGTCAATTTGAGAAACAAAAAATGAGCGACACAATTTCGAATCATGGTTTTGTCGCTGATTTGATTGCTGCAAAAAATCTTTTCAATTTTTCTTCGTTCAAATAACCATTGCTGCGCACGCCGCTGCACACATCAACCGCAAATGGCTTGACGGTTTCAATTGCCGATTTGACATTTTCTGGTGTCAAACCGCCGGCCAGGAATACCGGTTTTGCCGATAATTCACGAATTCTGGCGCTAATGCGCCAATCATGAACTCTTCCCGTGCCGCCAAGCTCTTTCACCGTCAAATTCGGATTTCCTGAATCCAGCAAGATCGCGTCCACAAATGAAACGATTTCTTCCGCAACAGTGATCGACTCTTCGCCGGCGATATGGATGACCTGGATGAGCCCAATCCCGGGCAGCGAATCTTTTAACTTTCTCAAATCATCGCCTTTTGAGCGGTCCACTAATTGAATGGCATTGGTCTTACACCTTCGCTGCTGGCGAATTATTTCTTCCGCGTTTGTGAGGCTCGTCAGAAGAACAGTCGTTATTCCGCGCGGAACTGCTGTGGCGATTTTTTCTATTTTCTCTTCGCTAATTGCTCCCGGCCCGCTTGGCATTTCCGAAACTAACCCTAACAAGGACGCCCCAAAACGCATTGCTAAAAACGCTTCTTCCACGGATTGAATGCAACAGATTTTCACCAATGGAGTTTTCGATTTTATTTCTGAAAGCCAGCCCATTTTTCACAGTCCCCGTTTTTATTCGGCTAATTTAACAATTTTTTCATTAATTACAAAGAAGAAAATATCTGCTTTTTCATGCTGATTTTTCTGAAATCTATTTTCATTAAACCGAGCAAACTGGCACAATTATTGAAGACTAAAAAAAGATCAAAAAATTTGTGCATTTTTTCAAATGCCGTAAAATTTACAACAAGGGGGCTTAAACCACTTTTATCTGACTTGCCCTCTTGCTTTTTTTGAACTGTTCACCTAAAAATGAAATGGGCGCAAATATGAGCAAAAAAACAACCCGACGGCAATTTCTGAAACAAACAGCAATCGGCAGCGGAGCAATGCTCGCCGGTTTTCCTCTGCGATTTTCAGATCATCTTCTGCATGCTCCTGCCAAAAGGCTCAGTGACAGGCCTAATTTTATTTTCATCATTACTGACGAAGAACGTTCAACTCAGCATTTTCCTGACAACTGGGAGCAAAATAATTTGCCAAATCTCACGCGTCTGAAAAATCATGGGCTGTCGTTCAATAATTCTTTTTGCAATTCGTGCATGTGTTCCCCGAGCCGGGCCACGTTTTTTACCGGAATCTACCCAGCGCTGCATGGCGTCACCGGCACACTGCCCGAAGCCGAAGGAAGCACCGAGCCTTTGCTGGAAACTACGCTCAGTACAGAACTCCCGAATATGGCACAAATACTTCGTTCTGCCGGCTATCAGGTTTATTACAAGGGAAAATGGCACATGAGCGTTCCCGAAGGCAGCGAGTGGCAGGCTTCTGATCTGGAAAAATACGGCTGTGACGACTGGGATCCGCCGGACGCGGGAGAAGATCTCGACCCGGAAAACTACGGCGCCGGACGCGCGAATCATGACGCGCGTTTCGTGGCGGATGCTGTTGGTTTTTTGCAACAAATTGATGACACGCAACCTTTCGCGCTATTCGTGTCTCTCGTTAATCCGCACGACATTTCCGCTTATCCTGACAATTTCACCGAGGACTTTGACGATTCCATGCTGGAGGGCGACTTGACGTTGCCGCCGACAGTTTATGAAGACCTTGAAAAAAATTACAAGCCGACTGCGCAGGCGGAATTGCTCAATAAATTGGACATTGGCCTGGGAAAACTGACTACAGTGCCGCGAAAAAAGAATTACGTTAATTTTTACGCTAATTTGCTCAAACACGTGGACGAGCAAATCGGCGAAGTGCTCGACGCCATCGAAGCGCCGCGTCAGGACAAACCGCCTCTGTCAGAGTCCACGATTATTTTTCGCTTTGCCGATCACGGTGAAATGGGACTTTCCCACGGCGGAATGAGGCAGAAAATGTTTGTCGCCTACGAGGAAGCTCTCCGCGTGCCGATTATTGTTTCCAATCCGGCGCTTTTTCCGGAAGCGAAAACATCGGACGCGCTAATTTCGCTCATCGATATTCTGCCCACTGTGGCGACTCTGGCGCAAGCGCCAAACATGGAAAAATACGACCTGCGCGGCGTGGATTTTTCGTCGATCATCGAAAATCCGGAAGCAGAGCCTGTGCAGGAGGATATTTTGTTCACATTTGACGACGTGCGCGCCGGAACGCCGGGAATTGAACAGTTAGTTGACCCTCCCAATCGGATTTACTGCATCCGGGAAAAGGACTGGAAATTTGCCCAATACTACGACATCGACAATAACGTGGCGCCGGAATATGAAATGTACGACCTGGCGCACGATCCCAATGAAACCGAAAATCTGGCGCACCCGGATCATCCGCGTTACAATGACCCGGATGTGGTCGCTGAGAGAAACCGTTTGGCAAACAAACTGGCGCTGCGTATTTCCGAGAAATTGGCGCCATTGCAGACGGGAGTTAGCCAAAAAACAGAAACGCAGCCGGTTGATTTCTCTCCGCTGAAGAATTATCCTAATCCGTTCAACAACCAAACCCGGCTCGAATATCAATTGAAAAAATCATCTGCCGTGCGCTTGCAAATTTTCAACTTGCGCGGTCAATTGGTGAAAAATTTAATTGAGGAAATCCAAACTGCTGGTAAGCACACAATCGAATGGGACGGTAAATCAGAATTTGGGCAGGTCGTTTCGTCAGGACTCTACTTCGCACATTTGTATTTGAATGAAAATTTGACTGCTGTGCGCAAGCTTCATTTTTTGAAATGATGGGCAAATATTTCAAATTTTGCCAATCGACCGTCCTGGCCGCCGTTGCGAAGCGGTTTGCGCCAGGATGGCTTTAATCCGATGAACTGAATGAGCGTCCGATCGCCGAAATAGATGAAGGCCGTGGATGTGACGCAGCGATGTTTCAAAAAATTGCCAAATTTTTGGTACAACTTTTTTATTTCTTCTTTTTTCCCCAGCCGAATGCCGTGAGGCGGGTTCGCGACGATTGTCGTCTGTTCCAGCGTTTGAATTTTTTCAAAATCAATCGCTTGAATTTTCACTTGATTGCCAAAAGGCAGCAGCGATAAATTGCTTTTTGCCCCCTCGGCGGCATCGGCTGAAATGTCGCTTCCGACAATCAAATCTGGCGGAATTTCGCTAACTTGACCGTCTGCCTTTTTTTTCACCTGTTGCCACAAATCAGCGTCAAAATCCGGCAAAAATTGAAATCCAAATTTCTCGCGCAAAAATCCAGCGGGAATTTTCGCCGCAACCATCAGCGCTTCAGCGAGCAGCGTACCCGAGCCGCAGAACGGATCGTAAAACTTCTGCTTTCCGTCCCACTCGCTCAGACGAACGATTGCCGCAGCAACGGTCTCTTGCATTGGTGCTTCCACGGAAAATTTCCGATACCCGCGCCGATGTAGCGACCCACCGGAGGTGTCCCAACTGATGGTAGCGAAATTTTTCTCGATGTGCACACTAATCCAGACGTCAGGATTCAGCCGCTCCACATTGGGACGGTCGCCGGTTTTTTCGCGAAAATAATCGACAATTGCATCCTTGGCAACCAGGGCGGCGTATTGGGAGTGCGTAATTTTGCTGTTGCTGACATTGGCAAAAATCGCAAAAGTATTCTTCAACGAGAAAAATTGATCCCACTCAATTTCTTTCATTTTTCGGTACAAATATTTCTCGTTGTGGCACTGAAATTTCACCAGCGGCGCCAGCACGCGCGTCAGCACTCGCGATTGATAATTGGCACGGTACAAAGTAGCGGCGTCGCCTTCAAAATAAATTCCTCGATGAGCCGGAACAACATTTTCCCCGCCCAGTTCTTTTACTTCCGCAGCGCCTAATTCTTCCAAACCGGAAGCAATTTGGGCGAAATAACGATTTGTTTTTTGGTATTCAAATATTTGCGTGGTCACAGTTTTCTTTCATTTAAAATGAATGGCAAAATAATTTGCTGATATTTTCAAAAATTCCTGTCCCTCTGCCATTAACTTTAGCATTTTTCAATTTTCTTTAATGACAGGCATTAATGTTAAACCAATTCTGGGTTTCATATCTTTTTTCCAATATTTACTACAAAGATTCAATCCCTTCGGAATTTCCATATTCTATAAAAAAGTTAAATCATAAAAGCTTTATTTCAAAGCTGATGAAAATTATTTTGCCCATAATCATTTTGCCTAATTATTTTGAGGCAAAATATCAATCATCAAAAGACCTTCTCTTTAGCGAACTCTTTCACATAGCCGTCAATACCCTCACTCAAACATTTCTCCAACAAAGAAGCAGATTTTTCCAGCAAACCTGGCAGCCACTCCTGTTCTTCTGATGAAAATCTCGACAATACATAACTGGCAACATTGCCGTGAGCCGGACGGGAAACACCGATGCGGAAACGATAAAAATCCCGCGTTCCGATTTGCTTTTCAATGGAACGAAGTCCGTTGTGACCGCCGAGTCCGCCGCCTTTCTTGAAGCCAATCACGCCAAAATCCAATTCAATTTCATCGTGAACGACCAGCACCTCTTCCGGTTTTATTTTGAAAAACTGCATCGCCGCCTGAACGCTTTCACCGCTCAGATTCATGAAGGTCATTGGCTTGAGAAAATAAATTTTGCTGCCCCCGACGTTCGACTGACAAAACAGTCCTTTGAATTTCTGTTGCCAATTCACGGCGGACAAAAGAGCAAATTCGTCGGCAATCATCCAGCCGACATTGTGCCGGGTTTTGGCATATTCAGCGCCAGGATTGCCTAAAAAAACCACTAATTTTATGTTTTGAGTCATATTTTTTTTGGTATACCCCAGTTTAAAAGTGGAGCACACCCTCCGTAATTTTAGTGTTCCAGCGGAATCGGTTCTAATCTTTTTTTCAAAACCGGCGTCAAAATTTTTGTCCAGAGCTGGTACCCTTTTTCGTTCATGTGCAGGCTATCGGAAAGAAAAATTTCCGGCAAAGGTCTGCCGTTTTCTCCGATCATTGGATTGAAGATGTCCACAAACTGTAGATTTTCGTCATCGGCAGTAACGACGTATTTTTTCAGCAATTGGTTCAAAAGCCGGTACTGCGAGGCCCATTGCCAGCGCGAAGGACTTGGCTTAGCCGCCAGCAAAATAATTGGCACATGCGCCATTTTTGTTCTTACTTTTCGGACGAAAGCCTGGTAGTCTTTCAGAATTTCAACAGGGCTTTTTCCCGCAGCAATGTCGTTATCGCCTTCGTAAACGATAATCATCGAAGGTTTGTATTTCAAGACAATGCGATCCGTGAAATAGAGCAAATCGCTCATCTCGGAGCCGCCAAATCCGCGATTGAGTACTTTCGTGAAGGGAAAATCTTTTTGAAGCGATTCCCATTTTCGGATACTCGAGCTTCCGACAAAAAGCACGATGCCAGAGTCAGACGGATTTTTCGCATCAGCTTTTTCAAACTCATGAATTGCTGATTCCCAGTAATTTTGAGAGAATAATTGAGTGCTGAAAGTCAGTAGGAATATTGAAAATATGAGCAATTTTGAGGTAGATGCGTTCCACCTTTCGGACAGAGTACTCTTTTTGATTTTTCCTTTGTTGTTTTTCATAGTTCTTTTTCCCTTCAAACGATAGATTTTTTCAACTTTCTAACACTTTCGGTTCTCATTTTTTTGACAAAATAAACAACTTCCCTGCCAGAAAATCCGTTACCCACAAGCGTCCGTGCTGATCAACTTTGGCGTTTGTAATGCTGTAAACAACATCTCCAAATTGGCCATTGACATAAAAAGAGACATTTTGTGTGTCAAATCTGGTGTTTCCGTAAAAATATTGATTTTCAAAAACTGTGCGAAATTTCTTTTTTTGGGGGTCGAAAGAAATTAGATAAAACCTTGTGGCCGTGTGACTGGAAATAATCAGTTCATTTCCCCAGATAAACAAATTATCTGGATTTCCCTTTTTAGGAAGTTTATATTTCTTGACTTTTTCTCCGATTTCGACCAACTTATTTTCGCCGTGCAAAATGACAAAAACCTTCCCGTTAATTTTCCTCATGAATAATGGTTCAATACCGACTTGGACGCTGCTAATTTCAAAACTATTTTTATTTATCACCGAGACGGAATTGGAACCGAAGTTTGCCACATAAATTTTTGTGTCATCAAAAACGAGATCTGTGGGATCCTTGCCTACCTCAAAACGATGAATTATTTTTTGCGAGTCAATACTCACAATTTGCAGAACTCCCGGGTCATCATCTGTTTCACCGACACGCGCGAGATAGAGCCAATTTCGCTCAGCGTCATATTTCAAAACCCGCTGAGAAGTTTCGCGGGTGACTTTATCTCCCAATTTCAGGCTTTGCCCGATGTTGAACAATCGAACTTCGTCGAAAATTCTCCCTAAAAATTGTTCTTCCGTGCCCCAATTATTTTGTGTGAAATAGAGGACTCCTTTTTTGTCGAAAACCATCTTCTGCGCTTGTCGCGGAATACGGCGATCGTAAAAGTGAAGATCGTCTTTGTCAATCGTCAAAATCCCATCCTTTGCATTCCAGATGTAAACATTGGGCCAATAAGATTGATGGGGACCGTAAGATAAGTATACATTTTGTTGCGAGTTGAGAATTGCGCAAATTGGATAATCGAACAGCAAATCATGAAATTGCACCTTGCCGCCGTAACTGACTTCGGCGAATTGATCTTCATTATTGAAAACCAAAAAGCTGTTCCTGTTTTTCAATTCGATTAAATCGATCGGCGCCCAGCCGGTGTGTATTTTGTCAATTTTTTCGCTCTCCGGATCGAACGTGCACAGAGCTGCGCCAAAAGTGCCGTTTACGGCAGTGCCTCCCTTCGGAAAATAAATCAACCCTGTTTTCGAATAATAAACCATGTTGAACATGTGAGGAATTATTCCCAGCCCGGGAACGCGCTTGATTAGTTTTCGCGTCGGCAAATCAACGACATCTATTTCCCCGTGCGCCCAACTGGCGACATAAATCAAATCGTTCTGCAAATCGAGCGCAGTGGCATCGTTGGCAAACGTCGGCAGCGCAATTTCTGACACCTCTCCCCCATTGCCAAAATCGATCACGTGCATCGCCGGATGATTATCGTAAGGAACGTAAACTTCATCGCGAACCGGGTTGTAATTAATGCCCACGCCCTCTGTCAAGCCGGGCAATTTCACGATTTGATCGTTTTCGTTTACCAGGTCGATTTTTGCCGCTTCCACCACGTGCCTTTTATCCGTTTCAATGACAACGTACAAAAAATGAGTTTTTTCATTAATGCCGGCAAAATGCCAGCGCGCCCCCGCTGTCACTTCCAATTTTCGTTTCCGAAGAATTCTCCGGCTCCGAGAATCGATAAGATACAGAGTTGAAGAAAAGCCATCGAGAGCAGCAATTTGGTGCAAATTATTGTCGGCGACTACTTTGCGAATCGGCGGCGGTGGCGTTGCATTCAAATTCTTGAGCGGTTCTTCATAGTCCAGCCACTGAATAGTGTCCATTTTTTTTGTTAAGGCATTGTAAAAAACGATATTTTTGCTCTCTCTGCCAGCGAGAAAAACATTTCCGGTCTGCTCGTCCACAGCGATAGATTCAAATTGCTTCTCCGTAGCGAACCTATCTGCCGTTTTGTTGTCCGGAGAAACGACAAAAAAACACTTTTGCCCGATGAGACAAACATCGCCGTTCGCACGATTGAGCGTCATGGCTTCAGATTTGAGATGTTGAAAAGCGCGGTCGCCAATGGGAATATTTTTTACCTGACGAGTTTGCCCCTGAATAATCGTCAGCGATGAAGACAGCGTATTTGCGACAATGATGCGATCCCGTTTTTCATCCAGCAAGGTAAGCACAGGCCCCGCGGCATTGACATTAACGCCAACATGCGGCAGAAAATCGACTGTTCGGACGTTAATTTTGGCGAATAGAGAGGAGAAAAAGACTCCGAGCAGAAAAGTAACTTTTCCGAAATTTTTCATTTGCGGCTCCTTCAAAGTATTGCGATATAGAGTTTCGCGTGTCGAGTTACGAGTTATCAGTTGAGAGTTAGATTCATTTAATCTAAATTCAGGTTAATTCCCGAAACTACAAACGCGAAACAATAATTTTAACATCAATTAAACTTCTTGTTCTTTGTGAGCTTCGTGGCCTTACCCTTCTTTTGACGTTACCAGTTTTGCCAACATGGATTTGATCAAAGATACAAATTTTTTCTCATCGAAGCAATACTAATTTACGCCATCTATTCAATCGGAAAAATCAGACTGATTTCAATTTTCCGGTCGTTTGTCTCGGCGGAAACCTTTCCTTTCAATTTCTCTGTGAGTTCTTTGACAATCGCCAACCCCAAACCGGAGCCGCTTGTTTTTTCGGAAGTGTTGGGATTACGATAGAAAGGCTCAAACAGTTGTTCGCCGGGCGCATCCAGAGGAAAAGCCAATTGATTGGAAACGCGGATATTAAGATTCTTTCCGAGCAAAGAGACCTTGGTCAAAATCGGGAAATCATGATCTCCGTATTTCAGTGCATTGCTCCAGAGGTTGTCCAGTATCTGGGACAGTCTTTCTGGATCAGTCTTCAATTCCAACTCGTTTTCGATGCGATTTTCGAAGATTGCAGTTACTTTTTGAGCGGACGCCTTGTGTGAAAAATAACTGTGTTCCTCCACAAGAAATTTTCCGATGTTGATTTTTTTCTTTTCCAATTGATATTCCGGCGTGCGGATGCGTGCCAGTTGCAGCATATCATTGGTAATTTTAATCACACGATTCAAATCTTTCTTCACGACTGGCAAAAGTGTTCTTCTTTGTTCTTCGTCGAGCACATTTGAAAATTCTAAAATATCGATAAATCCCTTCACTGATGTGAGAGGTGACTTTATTTCATGGGAGGCATGAGCGATCAATCGCTGACGCGCCTCGTTGACTTCCTTTAACTGACTAATTGTTTTTTTCAACTGGCGAGACATGTCATTGAATTTGCGCGCGAGAAAAGCAACTTCGTCTGACCCTTTTTCCTCTAATTTGAAATTAAAATCACCGCTGGCGACCTTATTCACTCCCTGTTTCAGCCGTTCCAGCCGCTGATTCAAATAATAAACCAGCCGCCAGCCTACAAAAGACGAAACAAGAATGGAAATGATTCCGGACAGAATGAAATAGAAAAACACGCTATTCAGCACCGGCGTTTTTTTAAACTTCATCTCGATTTTAATGGTCTGAAATGGCGATTGCGTATTTGGATTATGGTATAATTTGGAAAACGCAGTAAAACCATGTGGCTTTTCCAGACTTTTGACCCTGTCCGTGGAAACCAAATTCTCAACATCAGAAGTCGTTCCGGCGATCCAGCGATTGTTGTGATCAAAAACATCCACATTGAATTCCACAAATAGCGAATCCAGAATTGATTTTACGCGCGCCGGATCAGGCGACGAACCAGCCTTTTCATCGAGTTCACGAAACAGTTGCATAATGCGCGGCTTCTCCAATTCAGCAAAAGCATCCACCGACTTGTTACGAAAAACAATCGTATTGATCACTGCCAGAATGATGAACAGCGTCAGTGACATGGACGCCAGGACAAAAATGATTCTCGTGTAAAATGATTTGAATAGCATGACTATTTTCCTAATTTGTACCCTACGCCAAATACTGTGATGATGTATTCCGGATTTTTCGGATCGAGCTCCAGTTTACCGCGCAATCGTGCAATGTGCGAATCCAGCGTTCTGCCGTATCCTTCATATTCGTACCCCATAACTAAATCGATAAGATCGTTGCGGCTGAACACAACGCCCGGTTTTCTCATTAAAATCTCCAGAATTTTGAACTCCGTGGGCGTGAGTTCAACTTCCACGTCGTCGATTGTCACGCGACGGGTTTCCACATCCATGATGAGCGCGCGAAAGACTATTTTCTTTTCCTGTGCGCCGTCCGTTGATTTTCCCACTCGGCGCAGCAGCGCTTTGATGCGGGCGATCAATTCCATCATATCGAACGGCTTTGTCAGATAATCATCGGCGCCGGACTCGAAACCGACTAACTTATCCATTATCTCCGAGCGCGCCGTGAGCATTAAAATTGGCGCTTGTGTCCGATCGCGCAATCTGGGGATCAATGTCGGGCCTTCGACGTCCGGCAGCATCCAATCGAGAATAATTGCATCGACTGATTCAAGGTCTTTTGTTTCCAGCGCGGTTTTTCCATCATTAGCAATTTCCACCTCAAATCCAAACATGTGCAATTGCACACTGATCATTTGCGCGATGCCACTCTCGTCTTCAATTATTAAAATACGACTCATTTTATCACCTCTCTTTTGGGTCTGCTCTTAATTTAGGAAATATTTTTTTAAATTCAAGCTAAATTTGCAGTTGCACATTTTTATCAGATTGCCGCAACATTTTCTCAGCAAGTTTGGCAAACAATTTTCAATTTTACGCGATTCCTTGACGAAATATTCAAATTTCACGCCAACGCGACTTTGATTCAAGAGTTCTGAAAACTAAAAATGAACAAAAACTCGCATTTCTAAACAACTTTGGGAAAAATTTTTCACTACATTTTCAGAAATTGGCAACAACTTTGCAACACTCTGTTTGACTATTTTTCGTATCTTTGGTCGAAGCAATTTTGAAAATGAAAATTGTTAAATTCATTTAAATCTTAATCAAATTTTTTAATCAACTTTTTTAGGAGGTTTCATCATGAAAAAATCACTGAAAGCTTTGACCCTGATCAGCTTGAGCGCACTACTTTTCATTTATGGTTGCGACAAAAACCCGACTTCTCCCCAAGAGGAAGAATTAACCAACACCGAGCAAATGGTAATCATTGCCGCTGAATTAGCCGAACCGACCGGAGGAATTTCTTCTGATCTGAATACGGCTTACGACGTTGCCACCGGCGATGTCGGCGCTCTGTACAAAACTAGCAGTTTCGACACCACAATTTCGGTTGATTGGATCTCTTATCAATTACACCTCAACTTTTATTCCAAAAATGGCAGCGAGCAGGCTCGCTTTATTCCTTCGCTGACAGATTCAGTGGTTTTTAACGGCGCTGCTTCTGGCCACACTTCTTCCGAAACGCCGACGCAAGACATCACCTTGAATCGCGACAGCAATTTTAAAATTGCAAATATCATCTCGTACGATGTGACAATGAACGGCTCTGCTTCCAATAATTCGAGTTACAAAGTGACCTACAGTTCAAGCATTTTTCAGATTGCGCCTAAATCTACATTTAATTTTCAGAATTTGAAAGTCAATCTGGCAAACGGAAACTACATTCCTTACGCTGGTAAAATAGTCGCGACGATCAAAGGCCACATTACCAAAACCGGCGCCGGCGATGACAAGGACATGGATTACAGTTATAAAGTGACCGCCGAATTTATCGGCGGCGATAACGTAAAAGTGACCCTGCCGAACGGCGTTGAATTCACGCTCAACTTGCGCACCGGAAAATTCAGCCTGGCGTAACCGCGGCACAGCCTCAGGGCATTGTTCAGATTGAAATTTCAAACTGAACAATGCCCCTTTTCAAAATGAAAGGAATTCATCATGTTTCGCAATTTTTTAATTTCCGGAAAAAATATTTTTTTGCCTTTTTTGATTTCAATAATATTCATATTTTCCTTAACATCTCTTTTCGCGCAGAATGTGGCAACGCCTCAGTTTTCCTATGAAACGGGCAAATATCACCACCCAATTTCAGTTGAAATTTCCTGCGCCACGCCGGACGCGAAAATTTATTACACAACAGACGGCACAACCCCGGATGAAAATTCGACACCGTACACGGGAACTCCGGTTCTCGTTTACGAGCACGTTGTCGGCGACAGCGTCACTTTCACCGGAGACAACGATCCTGACGTTCTCGACGAAAACGCGCCTTTGCGCTATCGTTCCATGATATTGAAAGCCATTGCCGTTGGCGAAAATAATGCAAAAAGCGACATCGCTTCCGCGGAGTACGTCATCGATTTAGTGGATGCCTCGCTGAATATCCCCTACGCCGATCCGCCGGTAGCCGGCGGAACAAAGCACGAACTGGATGTTTACCATCCCATCGGCGAAGAAAATACACCGGTTTTGCTGTTCATTCACGGCGGCGCCTGGAAAATGGGCGATAAAAATCTGTATATGGAATTGGGAAATACCATGGCAGGCTATTATCGTTTTACTACGGTTGTTGCTAATTATGAATTATCATGCGACCCCTGGAATGCGGTTTTTCCTGAACATATCCTTGACGTTGCCAGCGCTTTTTCCTGGGTTTATGAACACATCAGCGAATATGGCGGAGATCCCGAGAATATTTATCTTTTCGGTCAATCGGCTGGCGGGCATCTGGTGTCTTTATTGGCTACGGACAGCAACTATCTCATCGCCCACGAACTTACAAATGCAAAAATTAAAGGCGTGATTTCCATGAGTGGGGCGTATGAGTTGTACGATCTTGTCGCCTGGCCCAGCAATCCCGACGGGTTGAACGCTCAAGAAGTGCTTGAATACAAAGGTCTCTGCGCCATTGTTTTCGGAAATTGGGAGCAAGGTACTCTTGACAGTTTTTCTCCGCAAGAATTCATAAAAGTGAATCAACCGCCGTTCCGCATTATCGCTCTGAACGAAACAGACACGTTTCCGGACATGCCGGGCTTCAGCCAACAGGCGAATAATTTCTACAGTGCTATTTTGGCCTTGAACAATCCTTCTGTCGAAATGAAAATTCTGAATGAAAACGAAATTCCTGAAAAGGTGCGCCAAATGGATTTCCCTGAAGATACCAAAGGCCATTATCAGGAAATTTACGCGATCAATACCAGAGACTGGGACAGCCGCTCGTCAAAATTAGTGGCGGAATTTCTGCAAACTGTTCCCGAAGCGCCGACACTGCAGGCGCCGGGCGACCGAGAAAACAACGTAGCACCGTATGCAACGCTGCAATGGGAAGTCGCCAAAAAGGCGATTTACTATCACCTACAAATTTCCGAAAATGAAAACTTCCCCGTTGATTCTCTGTTTTTCGACAGTCCAATTGCTGACACGTCCTGGAAGATATTGTTGTCACCGCAGAAAAATTACTACTGGCGAGTGAGTGCGGTAAATGGTCTGGGAGAAGGTTCCTGGAGCGAAACCAGGCAATTTTCAACGTCAGAGCTTACTGGCGTGAAAAACCCGGAAACGCTTCCCCCGCAAACGCCGGCGCTGATGAATTTGTACCCCAATCCCTTCAACGGCGTGCTGCATCTGCAAATAGAAGTCGCTGGCATTAATAGAAAACAAATCGGACAGATCAAAATTTTTGATGTTTTGGGCAGAAATGTTTATTCCCAAAAAGTAACAGTAAATTCCGGTTACAATGACTTTTTGTGGCAACCGGCTACACTTTCCAGCGGAATGTATTTTGTGAATTTTTCTTTTGGGGAAAACAGGCTGATGCGCAAGGTGATGTACGTGAAGTAGCTCGCGAGAGAAACCCTTTCAAAGATTTAGCGCCTTTGAAAGGGTTTTCATAACCACAAACAGCGGCTCTATCCTATTATTTTAGGCGATAAACAGGCGCCAGCACCTATTTTAAAGATAAAGCATTTTCAGCACACTGAGTCACACAGGCGTTGCAGGCAAAACATTCGTCCCGTTTTTGAATTCTGATTTTGTTGTTATTGATAATTCCATATACGCCTTTCGGACAAACCCTCAGACAAAGCCGGCAATTGTTGCATTTATTCACATCCTGATGAATTTTTCCCGCGCTAAAAACTCCGGTCATAAAAATGTGGCCCAAAGAGGACATGCCAAGTTTGTGCATCAACCATTCGGCTTCTGACGGATTCCCTGCCACGATGCCTCTCAAATCAAAACCAAGCCACATGTTTATCGCGCTGACAATCGCCATTATTTTCCACTGGCTGAATGCGGGAGCCTGCAATATGAAATTGGAAAATGCGGCGATGGCGATAACTTCTATTACGGATAGAATAGCAGCTTTAAGCCAGCCGCTTTTTCCGGGGATTAACGGAAATCCGGCATAAAGTACAAAACCGGTCATCCAAAAAATCGCGCTGATGGGAAGAAACAAATTTGGCGCTGACAACAAAGTAATTATTCCAATGGCAAGCCAAACAATAAAGTTCATTGAAAGCAGCATTTCCAATCGAAACGGGAGCGAAAAATCGGCGCGATTGTGCTCATAGACTGTTTTCCGGTCACGCAAAAATAGCGGAATATCTCCGGAATATGCCGGCCCAAAGATTCCGATTCTCCCTGTTTCTTTTTCCAACATTTTGCGATCAATTCCCGGTGCTGAAAACTGCGGCAGGATAATTTGGCGATGATCAACTCTTTCATTAATCCGGCTTGTTTTTATGGCTGTTATTACCGAATGGGTATTTAACTCTCCGCCACAGGAAGCACACCATACGTTTATTCCGTTTGTCGGCGCCACTAATAAGAAAACGTTTTCACCCTTTAAAGACTTCTCAACCCGCCTGACAGTAAGATGAAAATTGCTAGTAAGAAGAACGGCGGAATTTCTCTCCGGATTGCCGATCATTCGAAGTCCTGGCTCCACGGGATTAGGAAACCAGCGGCCGATAAAATCCCAGATGGACTTTGCAATTGAAAAATCGTTCTCCGGTTTTTTGGGTACCGGCAATAAGGTGTCGTCTCGCTCGTCGTCATTTGATATTTTTGCCGACAGAACAGTGAAACTGTCCAGGAATGAACGATCTTCACTGATGATTTTGAAGCCGGATTCTTTTATTTCTTCCCCGATTCGGGTAAATGGTTTTGTGCCGGTCTGAGCAATGATATAAGTCAAAACAGCTAATGGGAGGCGAGCTAAAAAATGGATTATTTTTTCCAACGGCTTTCTCGGTTGAACTTCCACAGCAATTACAAGTGTGCCGTCTGGTTTTAATAATTTCTTAATTTGATGTAATGCCAATGCCCTTTCTTCGTAATAGAGCTCGCTGAAAACCAGAGTCGATACAATCAAATCAAAACTATCTTCCTCAAAAAGAGAATCAATTTCAACGACCCCCGCATTGTACAGTCTTATGCTATCCTGCATTCCGTTCCTGGCAATTCGTTTTTGCGCTACCGCTAACATCCCCGCAGAAATATCAACGCCCGTCGCGTTAGCGCCTGCTTTTGCGGCATCTATGAGCAGAGAGCCGGTTCCGCAGCCGATGTCCAGAATATCCATGCCGGGCTTCACATAAGTCTGAACGATCTGCTTTCTGATTTTTTTTGCGTGCCCCCCAGACAGAATATTGATGCCTTTATCATATCGGTCAGGCCGATTTTCCAGTATCTTCATAAAGATGTAAGAAAACATTTTTCATTTCCTTGTCTTTTTTGCTTCTTTTCGCTCAAATGGCCGCCTGAGTTCGCGGCCAGCATTAGCGGTTAAGTCGCCGTTGAGACATGCGTTTTTATCTCTCTGCCATGAGATATTTCATTGGAAAGCCCAATCTTTTAATGGTCAAATCCTTTTTTAATTTGATACCATATTTTGACAAGGAAGGTGTGATATCGACTGGGCGCACCCCCTTGCTGATCGATGGGAATCTGCTAAACAGATTTTCCCACGTTCGACCCAGGGCATCTAACGGCATGTCCATATAAACCGAGAAAAATAAACCCTTGCTTTTCAAAGACCTTTTTATTTCCTTGACGATGTCATCAAAATCGCCCTGGGGCAAGAAATCAAAAAAACAATTTGCAAAAATTGCGTCAAAGTAACGATCTTCAAATGGTACGGAGAAGAACGGCTCTATCCATATTTCCAGGCGGTTAATTTTCTTTTTGATGGAATATTGCTTCGCTTTTTCTCCTAAAGCGTCTGAAAAACATAAAAGATGTGATTCCCCATTTGAGTTCGCTTGCGTTAAAATTTTTATTCCTGCGTCTGTGGGCGGAGATATTATCAGTATTTTTGAGTCATTAATTCCAGAATCTTGCGCCTCCATATTTCTCGTTTCCATTTCCATTAGCCTGACCCAGAGATCAAAAAAGCCTGATACGCTCATGTAAGATTTTTCTATATTCATAATTCATGCTCCGGCATACAAAAATCCGTCCAAGGGATTGGGCATCCGAGCTACGATTACGCACCTAAACTTTACACTTGTAAGCGCTCACCGCATTGTTTTTGGCAAAGACTTTTATGTGTTTTTAATTTTTCATTACAGCTTGTTGCATTTCACTTTGCGTAATTTGTAAATGGATCGAAAATTTCCAGCCGTGCTCAATATGAAGCCTTGTGTCGGGAATGCGCGCGATGTAGTGCATTTGAGCTATTTTCACTAAATTGCCGGACTCAGAGCAACGGCAGTTCATCAAATATATCTTGAATCGCGCTTTTTTCCAATCTTTCTAATGATACTTTGTGAAAATCAGCGCGAATTTCAAAACCGATAAAATTGCGATTCAACAATTTCGCTGCCACTGCCGTTGTTCCACTTCCCATAAATGGATCAAGGATAAGCTGCTTTTCTTTCGTCGTTAGTTGAATGAGCAGTTTCACTAAGGACAGTGGCTTCTGAGCTTCATGTACCCTTTTTTCATTTTTTCCAAGACCAAATTCAAGCAAGTTAGTCGGACTGATGCCGTTTAACTTGCATTCGTCAATATTCATGGCGCCAACTTCATACTCAAGAATATTATCAGTAATTGTGCCGCCGATTTTGTATGGCTTCATAAACCAGGCGATTGGCTCCCAAATGGGCGCTAAATTTCCAAGTCTCCAACCCTGCCATTTTTTAGCTTCTTCAAAAAGACCTCTTCGTTCAAGGACAGTGCTGACTCTCTGTGCGCGATGATGGGCTGCCGGCTTTTTCCATGCTAAAATATCTCTCAATAAAAAACCACTATCCTCAAAAGCATTAATTACTCTGTGAATTGTCCTTCTCGCTCCAAAAACAAATAAAAAAGCGCCGCTTTTCATTTTGGGGTAAACTTCACTCGCCCATTTTTCACACCAATTTTGATATTCCGCCCCACTATTTTTGTCTGATTGAGCCCAGCCGTTGATTGGTTTCCCTCGTCTTTTAAAGCCCGATTTTCCTTCTTGAGCCGGAGATTTTCCCAATAGCGCTGAATTAGTATTATTGTGCAATACATCCCAATCGTCAAGACTGATGCCATAGGGAATGTCGGATAGAAATAAATCAATGCTGCTATTGTCTAATTGGGGAATATGCGCCAAACAATCGCCCAAGGTTATTTTATTTATGTAGTTGTCATTCATCATATTTCTCACGCCAATTCAGGCAGTTAATTATTACTACTTAGCAAATTATGTGAATAGCTATACTAATTTATGCTATTTATACAATTAAACATCCCCCTAAATCCCCCTTCAAAGAGGGACTTTTCGAGTTCACCCCTTTAAAGGGGAGGATGTTCAGATTCAATCCACTAAGTAGTGTTACGTGAAACAGATTTGACCGCAGTTGCAAGTTTGGTCGAAAATCGGGTATTTTCAAAATTGTCGAATATAGCAAGTCAGAACAGATGCCCTATCAGTAAATAATTTGTTCTATTTTTTCAGATATTATTTCATCACGTCGCCAGCGGGCAATTGCCTTTTGCGCAAATTTTGGCAATTTTGACGCCGCTTGAAAAGCGCTTTCAAAAAGTTAGACATTTTCCTTTTCTCTTTTCCCAAAAAACTTCGGCAATAACCAAATTAATCCCCCAGCACTAATCAGAAACGGAATCAAGAAAACAATGCCATTGGCGATTTTGCCGTAGAGGAAACTTCCTGTACCGAAAAGCGCGGAGTAAACGAGCATGATGCCAAGAACCCAGCCCAAAATTGCATGGGTGATGCTGTCCGACGAAGGCTCCAGATTGGCCGTGTATCTGATGAAATCCCAGCCCCTGCCGAAAGGACGGACGAGCTTGTAAAAATTTTCCAGGGTTTTGCGATCAGTGGGTTCGGTCAAAAATGTTGCGATGATCCACACTGTCGTGGTAAATGTGACGGCCAACACGAGAGAGATATGAGACGGAACCGGTTCAACGAATTTGTTCACTAAAAATAGGAAGGCAGCGATGATGAACGAACTAATCATCGCCGCGATTTCACTCCAGGCATTAATGCGCCACCAGAACCAACGCAGCAAATAGATCAGTCCCGTACCAGCGCCGATGGAAAGCAGTAAGTTAAAAGCGTCTTTTGCAGTATCCAGCGCGAACATCGTCAGCGCGGCTAAAATCATCAGAACTGTCGTAACGAGTCTGGCGACGAGCACGTAATGTTTTTCCGAAGCCTCGGGTTTGAAAAATCGTTTGTACACATCGTGCACCAGGTAAGACGCGCCCCAGTTGAGATGCGTGTCCATCGTGGAAATGTAAGCCGCCAGCAGCGAAGCCACCATCACGCCCAACAACCCGTGCGGCAAAAATTTCAACATCGCCGGATACGCAATATCGTTTCCGATGAGATTTTGACTGACATTCGGAAAAGCAGCCTGGATGGAAGCCAGATTCGGATAAACCAGAATTGACGCCAGCGCAACGATGATCCAGGGCCAGGGACGTAAACCGTAATGCGCAACATTGAACCACAGTGTGGCTGCCATGGAATTTTTTTCGTCTTTCGCCGCCAGCATCCGTTGGGCGATGTAGCTGCCGCCGCCGGGTTCCGCGCCCGGATACCAGACAGACCACCACTGAATCGTCAGCGGAATGATGAGCAGCGGCACTGTCAATTCCCAGTTGCCAAAATCAGGCAATAAATTCAGAGTCCCGGAATCCAGTTTGGTGACCAGACCAGTCAGACCGCCGACAGCCGGATGTTTCAACGCGTAAACCGCGGCCGCCACGGCGCCGGTCATCGCCATGAGAAATTGCACCAGGTCGGTGACCACAACGCCCCACAAGCCGGACATCACGGAAAATCCGATGACAATTACCGAACAAAATAGCACGGTCTCGGTGCGGGACCAGCCCAGCAAAATATTAGCAATTTTCGCCGCCGCCAGCGTCACAGAAGCCATGATCACGATGTTGAAGAAAAATCCCAGATAGATGGCGCGAAATCCACGCACCACGGCTGCCGATTTTCCCGAATAGCGAATTTCGTAAAATTCCAGATCGGTGAGCACTTTGGAGCGGCGCCAGAGTCGCGCGTAAAAAAAGACAGTCATCATTCCCGTGACCAGAAACGTCCACCAGACCCAGTTGCCGGAAACGCCGTTATCTCGTACCAGATTGGTGACAAGGTTAGGCGTGTCCGTGCTGAAAGTCGTCGCCACCATAGACGTGCCTAACAGCCACCACGGCAGCGAGCGTCCGGAAACGAAAAATTCCGCCATCCCTTTGTTGGCACGACGAATGTACAAAGCCGCCAGTCCGAAAGAAAAAATGAGATAGCCAATTATTATGCTCCAGTCCAGTGCTGATAATTCCATGGATTCCTCTCGCTTTTTTCAATATCTGATTCGAATTCCGCAACCGACAAAGCAGCTATTTGTCAAATATTTGCTCTGTCGTCAAAGCTACAAATTCTTCAACAATCCGGTTCTTTCATTGAACTCGCGAATCTTTTCGTCCCATTCTTCAAAAACGTGCATTCTGTCACGCCAGTAGTTGTCATCGTACCACTGGGCATCCAGTTCCTCGACGGATTTGCCAAGCTGCTCAACCCAGGTGAAATACTTTAAATTGTGCATCCGTTTTTTGTCCCAGTAATTCAGTTCTTTCATCCAATCTGTCGTCTGTCCGAGCAGACATTTTTCGAAATCAGCCGCGGCGTCCAACTCGCTGTATTCGCCGAACCGCTCGCGCAATTCCTGAATGCGCGAACCGTACAATTCCATGGAGTCGGTCGCCACCGTCATCACGATGCAGTCGCTATTCATTTCGTAATATTTCGCCATTTTTATAGCGCCGAGCATGTTGGCAATACCGGAAATTCCCAGCCAATCGAGGCGATCAACCACTTCCGTTGGAACGCCTTTTTTCTTCAAGTACTTACGTCCCGCCGGCTCATTGAACAAACGCAACGGACGAATCGTGTCCTCGTCGTCGATATCGACTACCATGTCCATATTTTTCAAATTATGAATCCAGGGCACATGTTTGTCGCCGATCCCTTCGATGCGATGACTGCCATAGCCATTGTAAAGCAAAGTCGGGCATTGTTTTGCCTCTCCGGCGCCGATGTAAATTTTAGCAAATTTTTCGCGCAAATATTCGGCGCTTCCCAGGGTTCCGGCGGAGCCTTGCGTCAGAAAAAGCCCACGAAGTTGCTGCTGTCCTTGACGTTCTTTATTGTACACTTCTTCCATTGCCTGTCCCGTGCAGTAGTAATGCCAGACCGCATTGCCGAATTCCTCAAACTGATTGAGCACAACAATTTCATCCGGTTTTTCTGCCTGCAGCGCTTTTGTTTTGTCATAGACTTCCTTGACATTACTTTCGCTTCCGGGAGTTGCGTAGATTTCTGCGCCGACTTCTTTCAGCCATTCGAATCTTTCCTTTGACATTCCTTCGGGTAACACGGCAATGCTCGGGCAAGAAAGCAAATGAGAATTAAAGGCGCCGCCACGACAATAATTTCCGGTTGAGGGCCAAAGCGCTTTCTGGGTAGTCGGATCAAATCTTCCGGTGACTAATTTTTCCACCAGAGGACCGAAAGTGGCGCCCACTTTGTGCGCGCCGGTAGGAAAAAATTTTCCGATCAACATGAAAATTCGCGCATTCACGCCGGTCAGTTCCCCCGGCAGTTCGATGTAATTCACGCCGCCAAAACCACCGCCGAATTTCACCGGCTCATTTTTCCAGGTAATGCGAAATAAATTTCTCGGATGCAAATCCCAAAGCCCAATCTGTGATAATTCCTCCTTTATCTTCGTCGGAATTTTCTCCGGATGGGCCATTTGCTCGTAAGTCGGAATGATGATATTTCTTTCGCGACATCGTTGAATCGTGTTTTCCAGTACTTGTTGCCTATCTTTCATAAAATCTCCGCTATTTTTTTTGTTCATATTCTTCCCGTAGGATTGAATAAATTGGTGTGTCCACAGGCTCGCCCCATTTGATGATATTCTTCCTCAGGACGCCCTCTTTTCTCATGCCAATTTTTTCCATTACTCTGCCCGAAACAGGATTGCCCGCGAAATGCAGCGCATAAACGCGATTGAGTTTCAAATCTTCAAAACAATATTCAACAATTTTTTTTGCCGCCTCGCTGCAATAGCCCTGATTCCAGAATTTTTTACCAATCCAGTAGCCAATCTCTGCTTTTTCGTTTTCTCTGTCAATACTTGAAATGCCAATTGCGCCAATTATTTCTTTGCTTGATTTCAAAGTTATCGCCAGTTCAATGGAAATGCCGTCCTCAAAATTCTTTTGATGACCGCTAATCCATTCCTGCGCCATTTCCGCTGTGTAAGGATGCGGAATGTGGCATGTTGTTCGCGCGATTTCAATATCATCGACAAGCTCCCGCACTGCAGCAGCGTCAGAGAGCTCAAAACCTCGCAAAATCAAGCGTTCAGTT
>JAADFU010000042.1 GCA_013152715.1 Calditrichota bacterium | reverse complement strand
GACCCCAAGGCGAAAATTTTTCCCTTTAAAGTGCATCGTGCAAAACAAATTTATGATAAAAAATACAACTATCTGCTTGTGCCCAAAACTTACGGCAAAGGCGGATACTGGACGGAATTCAACTGGCAGAAGGCTGCCAAATTGGGCGCTGAAGCGAATGGCATAAAATACAGCGGTGAATACGGTTTCGCGCGCACAGATATGTTCTGGCCGCTCTCTCACATGGTCGCGCCAAAAGAAAAAGCGCTGTTGTGCGCGGATTGCCATTCAGAATCCGGAACGTCGAGAAAAGGCCGCCTCGACTGGAAAGCGCTCGGTTACGAAGGCGATCCGATTTTCTACGGCGGCAGACGAATCAAATCACACAAGTCCAATGTACCAACTAAAGGGGGGGCAGATTAATGACAAACAAACAGACCTTCCGAAATAGTACGAAAATTATTATGACATTTCTATTGGTTCTTTTGATCGCCGAAACCTCCGCTTTTGCCCAGGTGAAGGAAACGATTCATCCGACATTTCCGATGTTGGATGAAAACGGCGTCAATGTTCTGACTTCCGGAAAGCCAATTTCAACCATGAAAACGTGCGGCAATTGCCACGATACGCAATTTATCGAAACGCACAGTTTTCATTCCGATTTAGGTTTGAGCAATTACACAGAAAGCGGAAAGTCGATGCTCAGACCCTGGGACTTGAGCGACGGCGCTTTCGGTCAGTGGAATCCACTTCTTTATCGTTATCTCACGCCGAAAAATGATCCGCGAATGGATCTGGGCACTGCTGATTGGATAAAAATGTTTGGCCTGCGCCATGTGGGCGGCGGACCGGCGGTGTACAGCCGTGACGGCAAACCGCTGACATCGCTAACTGTCAAACCCGGCGATCCTGAGACGCACGTCCTCGATCCTGAAACAGGGCAGATGAAACCTTGGAATTGGAAAAAATCCGGTGTCGTGGAAATGAACTGTTTTCTGTGCCATATTCCCAATCCGGATAACGAAGCGCGAAGCGCGGAGATTGCGAAAGGAAATTTCAAATGGGCAAATACCGCCACGCTGAACGGCTCCGGAATTGTCTCGAAAACTCCATCCGGTTGGAAATGGAATCGCTCTGCGTTTGACGCGAAAGGCGAACTCAAGATACAGTTTGTGCTCATGCAGGATCCCACGGATCAAAATTGCGCTGCCTGTCACGGAAAAGTTCATGATGATCCTGATAGTCCGCTTTTGCTCAATGAGTGCAAACCAGCCTACTGGAAAACCGAGACCACGGGGCAGATTATTTCGCCGCAGCGAATTTCCGAGAGCGGCATGAATTTGCAAAATAAAGAAAAATTGTCCCGACCCTGGGATGTGCACGCTGAACGATTGGTGCGTTGCGTCAACTGCCACTATTCAATTAATAACCCATCGTATCACGAAGGCGTGGAACCCGGACACATTAAATTTGAGGCAAGAAGGCTGGATTTGAAAGAGTATCTCATCAGACCCAGTCATCAATTTGCCAAAGGAAAAACCGTGCAACACACTATCGCACCGGAGTTGGCAAATACAATGCGCCGTTGCGAGAACTGTCACGACACGGAAAAAACGCACCAGTGGCTGCCTTACAAAGATCGCCATCTGGACAAATTGGCTTGCGAGTCCTGTCATATTCCTAAAATCTATTCGCCGACGAGAAGTATGTATGACTGGACAGTGATCAATTTGCAGGGCAAGCCGCGAATTGAGTGTCGCGGTATCGAAGGCAACAAGCTGGACATTACCAAACTCATCACCGGATACAAGCCGGTATTGTTGCCGCGGAAAGAACACGACGGCAGAACCCGGTTGGTGCCGTACAATTTGATCACGTCCTATTTTTGGGTTTACGACAACCCGGAAAAACCGGTGAGATTGGTGGATTTGAAAAAAGCTTTTATTCAAAATAAAAAATATCATCCGGATTTGGTCGCTGTGTTCGATGAGAACGGCGATGGCGATATTTCGGCGTCGGAATTGGTTTTAAATAAGCAAGAAAAAATCGATGCCGTTAAAAAACGTCTCCGGGCTGTGGGCGTGGAAAATCCGCACATTGCCAGTGAAATCCAGCCGTACGGCATTCATCACGACGTTATTGACGGAGACTGGGGTACGCAGTCTTGCGAGACGTGCCACAGCAAAGATTCACGGATGTCGCAGCCATTTCTGCTCGCCACGGTAGCGCCGCTTGGTGCGCAGCCTGTTTTTGTGAAAGATATCGATCTGGACATTTCAGGGAAAATCGCCACCAACGACAGCGGCAACGTTGTTTTCTTGCCGGCGACGTCCCTGGCGGACATGTACGTTTTGGGACATGACAGTAAGCCAATCGTCAAATGGATCGGATTGCTGACATTTTTGGGCGTCCTGTTCGGCGTCGTTGTTCATGGTGGTCTGCGGATTTTGGCGGCACGCAAACTGAAACACCAGCATTCAGTGAAGCTGGAAAAAATGTACTTGTACGAAGGCTACGAACGTTTCTGGCATTGGCTGCAAGCACTGGCAATTATTTTGCTAATTTTCACCGGTTTGATCATCCACGCGCCGGAGGTTTTCAGCATTTTTAGTTTCAAAGGCGTTGTTTATGCGCATAATGCCTTGGGCATTCTCCTGCTGCTGAACGCCATTTTTGCAATATTCTATTATTTTGCCAGCGGTAGAGTGAGAATGTTTTTGCCTGAGCCCAAAGGATTTTTCAATCAGGCAATCACCCAGATTATTTTTTATACGAGTGGAATTTTTAAGGGTGAACCTCACCCATTCAGAAAAGAAGGAATTGAAGAAAAACTCAATCCGATGCAAAAAATGACGTATCTGGCAATTTTGAATGTGTTGCTTCCGCTGCAGATCATTACCGGTGTGCTGATCATGGGAGCGCAACATTTTCGGAGTTTCGCCGACAAATTAGGCGGATTGACGATTTTGATTCCCATCCACACGCTCATCGCCTGGTTTTTTGCCGCATTTCTTTTGCTGCATATTTATTTGACAACGACGGGCCACACGCCGTTAGCGGCGATTAAAGCCATGATTACCGGATGGGAAGAAGTGGAAGTTACAGAAGATGATAAAGGAGAAAAAAATGGTAAAAGCTGAAAAAAACAAAACGGAAATGCCCGGCAAGCCGTACATGAATCCGTACAAAGGCGGCGTTATCCTGGGAATTGTTTTGTTTCTGGCATATTTTATTACCGGCGACGGCCTCGGCGCCTCTGGCGGATTGAATCGGTTTGTTGTTTTTTTAGAAAAAATATTTGCGCCGGGTCATGTGAACCAAGTTCCCTATCTGATCAACATTGGCGGCGGACCTAGAAATCCGCTTGACCACTGGATTGTTTTTTTGACTTTGGGCATTCTTGTGGGCGGGTTTCTTTCCGGTTTAATTAATAAAAGACTCAAAGCAATGACCGGAAAAGGTCCCCATGTTTCCGTGAAAACGCGGTGGCTGCTCGCTTTCATCGGCGGTAGTTTGATGGGATACGGCGCTCGGATGGCTCGCGGCTGCACTTCAGGCCAGGGGCTCAACGGTGGGGCGACGTTGGCCGTCGGCAGTTGGGCGTTCTTGTTCGCCATTTTTCTTGGCGGCTATCTTTTGGCTTATTTTTTAAGAAAACAATGGAATTAAATCTAACATGAGGGAATTGAAATGGCTCCTTTTCCAATAGAACAAATTTTAGGCCATTGGGGCGCTTACGTAATCTTTTTGCTGATTGGCATAGGATTCGGCGCTACGTTAGAAATGACCGGCTTTGGCAATTCTACTAAATTAGCAGCGCAATTCTATTTCAAGGATCAAACGGTCCTGAAAACCATGTTTACGGCGATCATTGTCGCCATGCTGCTGATTTTTCTTTCCACTGGTTTGAAGTTGTTGGATTACAGCGTCATTTTTGTCAATCCGACTTACATTATTCCGGTGGTGGTTGGCGGTTTTATTATGGGTTTTGGTTTTATCATCGGCGGTTACTGACCGGGCACATCGCTGGTTGCAGTTGCGACCTTAAAAAAAGACGGTGTGTTTTTCGTGCTTGGCGCGTTGTTTGGTATTTTTGTTTTTGGCGAGACTTCCAGTAAAATTGATACTTTCTGGAATTCCACTTACCTGGGAAGATTCACTTTGCCGGATTGGTTGGGTTTGAGCACCGGCGTTGTGGTATTGCTGGTTGTGATTTTGGCGTTGTTCATGTTCTGGGGCGCTGAAGTGTTGGAGCGAATTTTTGGCGACCAGAAGGATAAAAAAATCACGCGCTGGCAGATGGTCGGCGCGGGCGTGTTGATTTTAATGGCGCTCATTGTCATGGCAGTTGGGCAGCCCACGCCAAAGGACCTCTGGGAAAAAATGGCTCCGGAAAAACAGGCTCTGCTCGACGAGCGTCAGGTGCAAATCCATCCAGGCGAGTTGCTGGATCTGATTTACAATAATGACATCAATTTGCAAATGCTCGATGTCAGGGATGAAGCGGATTACAATTTGTTTCATTTGAAAGATGCCCAATTGGTGGACATGAGTAATCTAAAAGCAACAGCGGAGAAATTGCTGGATATGCCGGATAATACCGTTGCTGTTTTAATGAGCAATGATGAAATCCGCGCTACGGAAGCCTGGAAAATATTGACGGCGCTGCATGTTCCCAATGTTTATCTCCTCGAAGGAGGTATCAACAGATGGCTGGATATTTTCGGTCACGAGGGACATGAAAAATGTAAGACTGAGGCCGTCGCTGGCTCTGAGGGAAAATTGCGTCACATATTTTTATCGGCGCTCGGCAGCGAACAAGAATCCGCGGCGCCGGAAAAAGAACATTTAAACTTTAAATTGGATTATACTCCAAAGGTAAAACTTCAGAAAAAAGTCCGCAAACAGGGTGGTTGCGGTTAAAGTTGTCAATATTTTTGTGTTGAAAAAGCCGCGAATGTCTTCCTGATGTTCGTGGCTTTTTTGTGGAAAAATTTTTCACCGACGGGAAGGCGCGGAATGTCGATTGGTGTGATGTTGAGTGCGCAGAAAAAAAAGTTGTTCGTCACAGATCAAATTTTGCACTCGCGCTCATGTTTGAATGTAATTGAATTTTATCGTTAATCTTGCACAAAAACAGGTATTTTTGTCGTAAATTGAACAATCGACCAATAGAGCCTGATTTTGCAGTGAAAAAATTCACAAAAGTTTCAACTTTCTCAATTTTTTCCTTGACTTTTTTAAAAAATCTTCATATACTTGTTTCTTAATTGAGAGAGTGAATTTCTAAAATATTAGCGACAAATCGAGGGGAAAATGGGTCATGTTTTGAGTTCCTCATTGATGGGGAGCAAAGGGTCGTCTTCGTATTTTTTTCATCACAATTTTCTTCAAATTTATTTCCCGCCATATTTATTGACAAACAAGAATCATTTAATAGGGGAAGACCGCTTATGACAGAACAATATCTGCCCGTACTGTTGATGATAGTGATCGCTGTTGGCACGGCTGCGCTGATTTTGATTCTGAATGCTCTGTTAGGTCCCAAGGAAAAACATCGTCAAGATTTTCCTTCCAAATATACGCCTTTTGAGTGTGGCTCCGATTTACTTCAGGACAACAATCGACGTGTAGCGATTCGTTTTTATCTGATCGCATTATTATTTGTGTTGTTCGATCTGGAAGGAATTTTACTTTATCCTTGGGCGATTGTGGCTCGGTCTATGGGTTCGATAGCGTTTGTAGAAATTTTTATCTTTTTGTTTTTTCTGATTGTGGCGTTTATTTACGCCTATCGTCGCAAAGCGCTGGAATGGAGGTAGGTATCGAATGAGTGAAGATAAAATTCTTGATAATGTCATTACCACGAAATTGGACCAATTCATCGGCTGGGCGCGCAGCTATTCGTTGTGGCAATATGTTTTCGGAACGGCGTGCTGCGCCATGGAATTTATGTCTGTAAGTTCTTCGCACTATGACACAGATCGGTTTGGCGCCGCTATGCCGCGTTACTCTCCGCGCCAGTCGGACATGTTGATGATTGTCGGCACAATTACGCACAAGCAAGCGCCAGTTCTGCGGCGAATATGGGAGCAAATGGCAGAGCCGAAATATGTGGTTGCCGTAGGCACTTGCGCTGTGAGCGGTGGTTTTTATCGAAACTATGCCACGTTGCAAGGCGCAGACCGCGTCATCCCGGTAGATGTTTACGTGCCTGGTTGCCCGCCGCGACCGGAGATGATCCTCGATGGAATTATGGCATTGCAGGAAAAAATTCGCAAGTCTAAACAATATTTATAGGTCTTTGTTAATATGAAAAAATACTGGCTATTGAAAGACGATATCCCTGATTTTTTTGGGAAATTTCCCGACGCCACCTATTCGGAACAGTTTGGTCAGCCAAATATCCGCATTCCGAAAGAGGATCTGGCAGAGGTCTTTGAATTCTGGAAAAATCATCCCAAGTATCCCATGAATATGCTGCTGGATGTGACTGCGGTGGATTATTTGAGCAGTGATTACGCTGAAAAACCAAATCTCACCGGCAGAGAGGAAGATTTGTACTCGGAAACGCGCTTTGACGTGGTGTATCATTTCTATTCTGTCAGCGCTAATCGTCGCCTTCGTGTAATCGCCAGTTGCGGGGGCGAACATCCCGAAGTTATCAGCAGCTATCAGTGGTGGCAGACCGCGCATTATCTGGAACGCGAAGTCTGGGATATGTTTGGCATAAAATTTACCAATCACCCCGATTTGCGGCGTGTACTTTTGTACGAAGAATTTGAAGGACATCCGTTACGCAAAGATTATCCGCTAATGGGCGAACAGCCCCGTGTTCAGTTACGAAATCCGGAGCAAGAAAATGACTGATTTTGAGATTCCCGCTAAATATAAAGTCGCAGAGGTTCAGAAAAGAAAAGAAATCGTTGAACTTCCTATTACCGGCCCGCACGATCAGCCGATAAAAGTGAACATCGGGCCTTCGCATCCGGCGATGCACGGCACGATTAAAATGGTTGCGGAATTAGTTGGCGAGACGATTGTCAACCTCGATGTGGAGCCTGGTTTTCTTCATCGCGGCATGGAAAAAAGCTGTGAAAATCATTCATATATTTCAGCGCTGCCTTACACTGATCGTTTAAATTATGTGTCTGCTTTTATCAATAATTTCGGTTACGTTGGCGCGCTGGAGGAACTGTTCGGCATAGAAATTACCGAGCGTTGCTCATGGTTGCGAACCCTGCTGGCGGAAATGTCTCGTATCACAGACCATTACACCTGCCAGGCGGCTATTTGCAGCGAAATCGGCGCCATGACGCCGTTTCTCTATTTCATGCAAGCTCGTGATTTTATCTGGGAACATTTCAACTGGCTTTCCGGCGCGCGGCAGACTTACAGTTACGCCAGAATCGGCGGCGTCGCCAAAGATGCCACCAAAGAGTGGCTCCAGAAAGCAAGACAACTGTTGCTGGATAACATTCCGCTGCTGAAAGATATTCACGGTTTGATGGACAAAAATCGCATTTTCCTCGACCGGATGCAGGGCGTCGGCGAAATTAGCAAAGAAGATGCGATTAATGACGGGATTACCGGGCCGTTTCTGCGTTCCACCGGCGTTGCGTACGACGTGCGAAAAGCAATGCCTTATTTGAAATATGATGAAGTGGAATGGGAAGTCCCGGTGGGAAAATATGGCGACAATTACGATCGCTGGTACGTGCGTATGCGTGAAATCGAAGAGTCGATCAAAATTTGTCTCCAGTGCATCGACAAAATTCCCGATGGGCCGATCAATGCGGAAGCAAATTTTGCACATTTGCCGGAGAAGGCGGAAGTTTATACGACAATCGAGGGTTTGATCAATCATTTCAAATTAGTCATCGACGGCCCCAAGCCGCCGAAAGGCCAGCTTTATCATTGCGTTGAAGGCGCCAATGGCGAGTTGGGTTTTTACCTTGTTTCTGACGGATCCGGGACAGCTTATCGTCTGCATGTTCGTCCGCCGAGTTTTTTGATCATGGGCGCAATTGACAAAATAATCATTGGTCACCAATTGGCAGATATTATTCCGATTTTCGGTACAGTGAATATGATCGGCGGCGAATGTGATCGTTAGAAATTTTGCCGGATTCAACTTTTTATCATTATTTAAGAGGCAGAATAAATTTTAAATTTTCATTAGGTCAGCCTTTATCAGAGTGAATCAAAAAAAATGTAAGGGTGCTCATGGATTTTACGGATGCTGAAAAAAAGGAAATTGCTTATTTGCGAACACGTTATCCGGAGGCGCGATCCTTGACCCTGCCGCTCATGTGGATGATTCAGAAACGGGAAGGGTTTGTTTCAGATGAAGCGGTGGATTTAATCGCAGCGGAATTAGATATTCCTAAAATCTGGGTTGAAGAAGTCCGGTCATGGTATTCCATGTTCACGGAGAAAAAAGAAGGCAAATATGTGTTGGAAGTTTGCAGTAACATTTCCTGTGCCATGTTGGGAAGTCAGGATGTCATTGATCATATTTGTAAAACGCTCAAAATAAAAATTGGCGAGACAACTCCTGACGGGATGTTTACGCTGAAGACCGTGGAATGTTTAGGATCTTGCGGCACAGGTCCCATGATGCAGGTGGGTGATCGGTATTACGAGCTTTTGGATGAGAAAAAGGTCGATCAAATTTTGGAAGATTTGCGCAACGGGAAAGAGCACGAACAAAAACCACAAGAATGGCCCGAATATAAATAAAAGAGTACGGTATGTCGCATAAAAAGATTTTACTAAATTTCGAACGCAATGGCACGAGCCATACTTTGGAAAGCTATCTGAAACGCGGCGGTTATCAAACCATAGCGGAAAAAATTCCCGCCTTGAGCCCCGCCGAAGTATTGGAAGAGGTGAAAAAGAGCGCTATTCGAGGCCGTGGCGGCGCGGGATTCCCGGCAGGTATCAAGTGGTCTTTTTTGCCAAAAGATAACGATAAACCGGTTTATTTGATTTGTAACGGCGATGAAGGAGAACCGGGCACGTTCAAAGATCGCGTTATTCTGGAAGAAAATCCCCACATGTTAATCGAAGGGATGATTCTTGCGTCCTACGCGATTCGTGCCAAACATGCTTATATTTACATTCGCGGGGAGTACGGCTTCGCGCTGGAGCGCGTGAAAGCCGCTGTTAAAGAAGCCTACGAAACAGGCTATCTGGGCAAGCCGCTCAAAGGCACTGATTTTGTGTGCGAAATCACCGTTCACAAAGGCGCTGGCGCGTACGTTGTCGGCGACGAGACCGGGCTGATGAATTCCATTGAAGGAAAGAAAGGTCAGACGAGAAACAAACCCCCGTTTCCGGCAATTGAAGGTTTGTACAAATGCCCGACAATTATTAACAACGTGGAAACTCTGGCAAGTGTGCCGTGGATTATTGCCAATGGCGGCGATGCTTACCACAAAATCGGCACGGAAAAATCATCGGGAACAAAATTGCTTTCCGTTAGCGGTCATGTTCGAAAACCGGGCGTTTATGAAGTGGAGTTGGGCTATTCGTTCATGGATTTTTTGAACAATGAAGCCGGCGGAATTATCGACGGCAAAAAATTGAAAGCAGTGATTCCCGGCGGGTCTTCGACTCCGGTGTTGAAACCTGAAGACATAAAAGATATGACCATAGATTACGAGTCCATTACAGCAGCGGGCTCCAGTCTCGGCTCTGGCGCAGTAATCGTAATTGCCGAGGGCACTTGCATGGTCAAATTACTGGAAATTTTGACTCATTTTTACCAACATGAATCATGCGGTCAGTGCACGCCTTGCCGCGAAGGCACAGGTTGGCTGCACCGAATTGTAAGACGAATCGAGGAAGGAAACGGGAAGATGGAGGACCTCGATCTTCTCACCAGTATCACCAAGCACATTGCCTTCCATACAATTTGTCCGTTAGGCGACGCCGCGTGTGGGCCGGTGGATAGTTTTGTGAAAAAATTCAGAAAAGAATTTGAGGAACATATAAAACAAGGCGGTTGCCCTTATTCGGGTAAATTCGTCCGCTTTCAGGAGAAGGTATGAAAGAAGTAACGCTTACGGTCGATGGTAAGGAAATCACTGTACCGGCAGGAACGCTTCTCATTGACGCTTGCGAGGCAAATGGCATCTACATTCCGCGGTTTTGTTACCATAAACACCTTTTTCCCAGCGGAAATTGCCGGATGTGTCTGGTAATGATTGAAAAAAATCCGAAACCGCAGCCATCGTGCATGACTCCGGTCGTCGAAGGCATGGCGGTTCACACGAATACTCCCGAGGTCGCGGAGATTCGCAAAGCTATTTTAGAATTTGTACTTATTAATCATCCGTTGGATTGCCCGATTTGTGACAAAGCGGGCGAGTGCATGCTTCAGGATCAATACATGGAATTTTCCGGCGACAAATCCAGATTCAATGAAACCAAAGTCGCCAAGGAAAAACTTTATCATTTTGGCAGGAAAATAATTTACGACGCGGAACGCTGTATTACTTGTTCGCGCTGCGTTCGTATCACAGAGGAAGTTTCCAAGACAAATAAATTGGGAATTGTGGAAAGAGGCGACCGTTCTTACGTGGCTTTGGCGCACGGCGACACGCTGGATGATGATCCGTATGCCTATTGCGTTGTCGATAACTGCCCCGTCGGTGCGCTTACAGCAAAATATTTTCGCTTCAAAGAGCGAGTCTGGTATTTGCACAAAACACCTTCTGTGTGCGCCGGATGTTCGCGCGGATGCAATATCTGGATAGAGACCAAAGATAACAAAATTTATCGCGTTCGTCCGCGAGAAAATGACGCTGTGAATAAATCGTGGATGTGTGATTTCGGCAGGGAATATTACATTCTTCCGCCAAAAAACCGGGCTTCCGGCGCAAAAATTAATCACTACGCTGTTGACTATAACAAATTTGTGTCTGAAGTTGCCGCGTTGTTGAAGGAACATGCCGCTGAGACAGCTTTTGTCGCGTCAGCCTATGCCACTAACGAAGAACTTGCTCTGGCAAAACAGCTTGTTTCTCATCTGGGAATTAAAGGGATTTTTCACAAAAAAGACCGGGTATGGCAGGAATCGAGCGGCGAAGTGAAAGAAGATGATATTTTAATCAAACAAGACAAGACACCGAACATGGCGGGCGTCAAAAAAACTTTTCCCGAGGCAAAAGATATCGAAGATATGGTGATCAGTGATTTCAAGTACGCTTTTGTCTGGGGTCCCGGCGCGCCGCTGGAAAAAATTGACGGGCTTAACTTAATCGTTTTGTCCGCAATGGCTGATCAAATTTGGGAGAAAGCAAAGTATAATCTGGCGGGACGAATCTCGTCGGAAAAACATGGCTCTTTCACGAATTTTAACGGCATCGTGCAAAATTTCCGCCGTGCGATCAAGGGCGACAACAATTATGACGAATTGACATTTTTTATTGATGTGCTCAAAGAAGTGGGAGCTGACCCCATTGGTAGAACTGTTGACGAGATACAAAATGCGAAATAGCGGTGGTTGTTAATTTTATTAATTTAAAAAAAGTAATTTGGATGAGACATATTTCACGAGGCAAACCGCATGGAAGCGAATTTTCTGGGAATTAATGTGGTCAAATTTTGGACGTACTTCATTCTGGCAGGCGGAATATTTGCGTTTATGTTTTTGATGGGCGCTGTGATGAGTTGGTCGGAGCGAAAACAGTCCGCTGTACTCCAGGATCGGATTGGCGCCAATCGTGCTTCTATTCCGTTGCCGTTTGGGAAAAAATTGGCGATGTGGGGCTTTATCAACAACCTGGCGGATGCGATTAAATGTCTGATCAAAGAAGATTTTAAGCCCGGAGTTTACGATAAATTGATGTACAATTTGGCTATCTTCTTTGCTTTTGTGCCGGCAGTTTTGGCAGTGGCGGTTGTGCCGTTCGCCGGCGTCCTCAAACCGGCGGAATTTTTTAATGTTTCGTATCTGAAATGGATTCCGTATCTTCCCGAATATTTTGCCAAAAATTTACCTAATTTTTCCTTTCGCTTGCAGGTAGCAGATTTGAACGTTGGCTTGTTGTTCATTTTTGCTGTGGGCGGTGTGAGCGTATTCGGCGCGATTTTGGCTGGTTGGTCTTCCAACAACAAATTTTCCATGATGGGCGCGCTTCGTTCCGCTTCACAAATGATCTCCTACGAAGTGAGCATGGGGCTATCTCTGGTGGGAATTATTTTCATCTTTCAAACCGTCAATATCTGGGATCTTGTTCAGGCGCAGAGTGAATTGGCTTGGGGCTGGCTGCCAAAGTGGGGAATCTTCGTCCAGCCGCTGGCATTTTTCATCTTTTTAGCGGCAGCGGTAGCAGAAAATAAAAGAGTCCCGTTTGATTTACCGGAAGCAGAATCGGAAATTATCTCCGGCTATTTTACCGAATATTCGGCGTTCAAAATGCTACTGTTCATGTTTGCGGAATTTATTGAAATCGTGTTTGTCGCCATCATGATCGCGACATTTTTCTTTGGCGGTTACACTGTTCCTTACCTGCTCGCTGACGGTTTCTATTTTCCAGGGGGCTCCTATGTCCATCTGTCGCACGCGACGGTGGTGATTTTGCAAGTGCTCTCTTTCCAAGTGAAAGTATTTTTCTTTGCTTGGTTTTTGCAACAGATGCGCTGGAGTCTGCCGAGATTTCGCTACGATCAATTGATGCAATTGGGATGGCGAATATTGCTTCCGTTGGCGATTGTTAATTTGATTATTACTATTATCATTGTGGCACTGGGAGGTTTATAGTATGGCATATCAGATTCCGAATTTTCCGGATATGGAATATGTGGATCGCAAGAAGCGCGGCTTGACCATACAGGTTTATTATCGGGAAATTTTCCGCGGCGTCTGGATTACAACGAAGCATTTTTTTCGCAATTTGTGGAAATGGCTCACTTTTCGCAAGGGCGGCGTGGTTATCCTTTATCCTGAGGAAACCCGGCCCGATATGTCGCCCAATAATCGCGGCAGGCATGTTTTAGTGCAGCGTTCAAACGGACAACCACGGTGTGTGGCTTGCAAAATGTGCGCCACTATTTGTCCGGCGCTATGCATCACCATCGAAGCCGAAGAAAGCGAAGACCCGAACATTCAGAGACGGCCGCGTGTTTTCGAAATTGATGTGAGTCATTGTATTTTTTGCGGATTTTGCGTTGAAGCTTGTCCGGTAGATGCTATCCGAATGCTGCCGCAGACGAATGAGTTGGTTGGTTACAATCGTTTTCGCATGATTTATGACAAAGAAAAATTACTCACCTGGCATCCGACGGTGAGCGATGATGTGGTTTATGGTTATAATCCAAAAGCGTAGCAAAAACAGAAAGTTGAAAAATTTAGCACAGGAAGTAATCCATGGATTTTAATGTGTTGATGTACATACTGTCCGGGGTGGTTGCCATTGCCGGAGGCTTGATCCTGATTTTTGCCAAACACCCGATTCGCGGCGCGATGGGCTTATTGGTGAGTATGCTGTCGCTGGCGGCGATGTACGCGATTTTGCAAGCGCACAGCATTGCTGCATTCCAGGTGATTATCTACGCTGGCGCAATCATGGTATTGATTATCTATTTTATCATGTTGCTGGACATTCAAAGTGAAGATTATTCGCGCCCGTTTTCGAAATTTTTCTGGATCGGCGGTTTCTTTATCCTGTTGCTGGCCGTCTTCTTCGTACTCAAACTTTATTTGGCGATCCAGGGCCAACCGGAGGTGTTCAAAACAATCAGCTTGTCAACGGATCCTGCCAGTTCGCCGGAAACATTCGGCGGGATCGAGCTTTTTTCCAAGGGATTGATGTCGCGCTATTTATTTGCTTTTGAATTTGTCTCCACTTTGCTGTTCGCTGCTATTGTGGCGGTGATTTCCATTGTACAATTGGATTGGAAGGGTCGAAAGAATGAGTAGTCCACTAGGTGAATTTATCACTGGTTCCGGCGGATTTTTTACACTCGCCGTGGTTTTTATTTTATTCCTTATGGGAGCAGCCACGTTCATTTTGCGGCGCACTTTATTGCACATGCTCATGGGTGTAGAACTGATGCTGAATGCCGTGAATTTGAACCTGATCTATTTTGCCCGTTTGCACTTGAACATTGACGGACAAATCCTGTCATTGATGGTTTTTGTCGTTGCGGCGTGCGAGGTTGCCGTGGGCATTGCCATTATTGTCAGACTTTTTAAACGCACTGGAACTATCGGAGTTGAAACATACAGTGAAGAAAGGGGCTAATTTTTTATGGAAAACAGCCTGATTTTTGTGATTGTTATTTTGCCGTTAATTGGCGCCGCTCTGAACGGAATTGTCGCCGTGACCAATGGCTATCGCAAGAAAGAAATTTGGGGTGAAAAATTTGCCGGGGCGCTCGCATTTTCCACCGTCGCGGCGTCTTTTCTCCTGTCCCTGTACGTCGTTTTCGTAAAAATGTCCGGAGTAGAGTCCCTCTCTTGCACGTCTTACGCCTGGCTGTTGGTAGATAAGCTGAATATCAATGTCACTTTTCTCGTTGACCATCTTTCGGCGGTGATGCTGTTAGTGATTACCGGCGTCAGCGCAGTGATTCACTTTTATTCCATCGGTTACATTCATGGCGACGAGTCAAGCGTTCGTTATTTTTCATATTTAAATTTATTCGTTTTCGCCATGTTGCTGCTCATCCTCGGCGATTCCCTGCCGCTGATGTTTGTCGGTTGGGAAGGCGTTGGTTTGTGCAGTTATTTATTAATCGGATTTTGGTACAAAGATGACGAAAAAGCCGCTGCCGGCAAAAAGGCATTCATTGTCAATCGCATCGGCGATTTCGGATTTTTGCTGGGGATGTTTTTGATTTTTGCCAATGTCGGTTCTCTCAATATTGCTGCAGTGAATCAGTTTTTTCATCAGGGCAACTCAATGACATTTTTCTGGACGAACGCTGCGGCGATTTTGTTGTTCATTGGCGCCATCGGAAAATCTGCGCAAATTCCGCTTTACGTGTGGCTTCCTGACGCTATGGCAGGCCCGACGCCAGTGTCCGCTTTGATTCACGCCGCGACGATGGTGACCGCTGGCGTGTACATGGTCGTTCGTTTTCACGGATTGTACCTTGCAGCTCCCGTGGCGATGCAGGTCGTCTTGTGGATCGGCGGTTTGACAGCGATTTTTTCCGCTTCCATTGCCATTTACCAGAATGATATTAAAAAAGTTCTCGCCTATTCCACGGTCAGCCAGTTGGGATTTATGTTTATGGCTGCCGGCGCCGGAGCGTTTGTTATTGCTATTTTTCATCTGATGACGCACGCATTTTTCAAAGCCTGCCTATTTTTGGGTTCGGGCAGCGTGATTCACGCCATGGGCGGCGAGCAGGATATTCGCTACATGGGCGGTTTGAAAAAATACATGCCAGCGACGTATATCACGTTTCTGTTCGCGACGTTAGCCATCTCCGGTATTCCGCCATTTGCCGGATTTTTCTCTAAAGATGAAATCTTATGGAATGTCTTTGCGACGGATCACGGTAACAAAATTGTCTGGCTCATCGGCGCGATTGCCGCGCTGTTTACGGCATTTTACATGTTCCGGTTGGTTTATTTAACGTTTTTTGGCAAATTCCGCGGTTCGCGGGAGCAGGAACATCATTTGCACGAATCTCCGAAAACCATGACTGTCCCGTTGATGATTTTGGGTGGCTTATCGCTAATCGGAGGCTGGATCGGAATTTCGAAATTGTTGTCGGCTGGCGCTTTTCCCAATTATCTTCACGAATATCTTGAACCGGCTGTCACGAAATACGGGGAGGTGCAAGTGGGCCATTACAGTCATGCGACAGAATACGGGCTCATGCTTTTGTCCGTGGTCATTGCCGTCGCCGGTTGGTATTTTGCCAAAGCTAAATTTCACGAGATCAAACGTCGTCTGCCGGATCCGGAAACTTACACCGGCTTTACGAGGCTGCTGTGGAATAAATATTTTGTCGATGAGATTTACATGAAATTGATCGTCAATCCGCTGAAATCATTATCGACTAATTTCTTTTTGAATATTTCAGATAAAAAGATCATTGACGGCGCTGCAAATAGTTCGGCTTCAGGCTGGCGCTGGGTATCGACGTTGTTGTCCTATTTTCAAACCGGTGATACGCAGGCGTATGGTTTTTACATGTTGTTCGGCGCTGCACTGGCGTATATTTTGGTGATGTTTGTTTTCTGATAACGTTAACTTTGTGGAGTGATTAATGGGTATTTTGTCCTGGACATTGCTCATCCCTATTCTTGGCGCGGCGCTCATGATGTTTGTCCCGAATAGGGAACCGAGTGAAGAAAAGAGTTCCGCTTCAATATTCGGATGGATTGCTTTTGTGGCGACTCTCATTGCGATGTTTGTTTCCATTTACATGCTAGCGGGCTTTGACAGCGCTATTGCGGCATATCAATTTGAAGAAAATGTCCCCTGGATTTCTCAATTCGGGTTGAACTATCACGTGGGGATCGACGGCATTTCTGTTTTGCTGTTCATGTTGACAACCATCATCATGCCGTTCACGGTGCTGAGTTCTTTTCGATATATTCAAAAGAGAAAGAAAGAATATTATTTCTGGCTCCTTTTTCTGGAATTTTCCATGTTAGGCGCCTTTATCGCGCTCAATCTGTTCATTTTTTACATTTTCTGGGAGATAATGCTGATTCCGATGTTTTTCCTCATCGGAATTTGGGGAGGCCCGAGGCGAATTTACGCAACCGTAAAATTTGTTTTATTTACTGTCGTCGGCTCGCTCATGATGTTGGCAGGGATTATTTATCTGGCAATTCTCGCGAAGAATGCCTTTGGCCAGTTGACGTTTGAATTCAGCGATTTGTTGCGGTTGGAAATCCCCGTGCATACGCAACTGTGGTTGTTCGCGGCTTTTGCGCTGGCTTTCGCCATCAAAGTGCCGATGTTTCCTTTTCACACCTGGTTGCCGGATGCGCACGTGGAAGCTCCGACTGCCGGATCCGTCATTCTTGCCGGTGTTTTGCTGAAAATGGGCGCTTACGGTTTTGTGAGATTGGGGATTCCACTTTTCGGCGAAGCGGCACACATCGCCGCGCCGCTGATGCAACTCCTGGCTGTTATCGGCATTGTTTACGGCGCGTTATTGGCTCTGGCGCAGACCGATTTGAAAAAACTGGTCGCCTACTCTTCCATCAGCCATTTGGGTTACGTAATGCTTGGCTTGTTTGCTCTCACGCCGGAAGCGGTGCAGGGTGCAATATTGCAAATGGTGAACCATGGCGTTTCTACAGGCGCCCTATTCGTTTTGGTGGGTATTATTTACGAACGACGTCACACGAGAGAAATTTCCGAATATGGCGGCTTGGCCCATCAGCTTCCTTTGTTCGCCACGGTTTTCATGATTATTACACTTTCTTCAGTTGCGCTTCCGGGAACCAATGGATTCATCGGTGAATTTTTGATTTTACTGGGAAGCTTCAAAGCAGCTTGGGCGCATTTTGTGATGACTCAGGGGATATTTCAACTCATCCTCGTGGTTTTCGCGACATCGGGCGTCATTTTGGGAGCTTTTTACATGCTGTGGATGGTACAGCGTGTATTCTTTGGCCCTTTGAAAAATGAAAAAAACAAAAACTTGAAAGATCTCAGTTTCCGCGAGATGGTGGTGTTGTTGCCGTTCGTCATTTTCGTGTTCTGGATCGGTTTGTACCCCAAGGCTTTTTTGAGCAAAATGGATAAATCGGTAGCGACTTATATCGAACAATATCAACCTGAAGAAATGAAGAGCTATTTAGTTCAAAAAAACAGCGCTGAAACAGCAGTGGAACACGAAACAGAGACGCCGGCTACCGAGGCTGAAACGGTTCACTGATTTTGATATTGGGCTCAGCGCAGCAAACGGAATAATTCCACTGCAAAGTTTGCAAAAAAACGAGATAAAGTCGGAAAATCATTAACGAAGCAGGAAACGAAATCAAACACTTAACAATCTCTGGACTCGAATATGAATGAAATATTTTTTGATCCGAAATTTTACATGGGTGAACTCAGTCTGCTCGCACTAATCGTTATTTTGGCGCTTGTCGATGCGTTTCAAAGGCCTATTTTTGCATTTTTTGGCATGGAAAAAGACTATCCCGGGCTGGAATATCGAAACAAACAGGCGAGTTGGATTGCAGGATTGGGCCTGCTTGCAGTAGCGGCTGTGTTTGCCATTTACGGACAAAAAACTGCAGGAGAAGAAGCGATCCTGTTTAATCACGCGCTAAAAGCTGGCGGCGGCGCTTTCATCGGAAAAATTGCACTTGTGGGCGCTGCAATTTTAACGGTTTTGTTTTCCGCCAGATACACTCAATACCAATCAATACCTGCAATGGATTATTATCTGCTGCTTTGTTTTTCTCTGTTTGGCGCGATAACGCTGATAGCGGCTGAAAATTTCTTAATGATTTTTATTTCTCTGGAAATGATGTCCATTCCGATTTATGCTTTAGTCGGACTGAAGCGTTTCAGTCCCAGAGCCGGCGAAAGCGCGATCAAGTACTTGCTTCTGGGCGGTTTTTCGTCAGGGTTTTTGCTCATGGGAATTTCCCTGCTTTACGGTACAACTGGGATGCTGGGCGTAACCGATGTGCTTGCTCGACTTTCCGGCGCGACCGGTTCCGCTTCGACTTTTTTGACTGGGATGGGTTTGGTTTTCGTGTTTATCGGATTGGCTTTCAAAGTCTCAATGGTTCCGTTTCACGCCTGGACTCCGGACGTTTACGAGGGCGCCGCGACGCCAGTGACTGCGTATATGAGCGTCGCTGTGAAGCTGGCTGCTTTTGCCGTGATTTTGAAGATTTTTGCCGGACTGGAAAATCTGGGAAAATTTGATCATGTTTTTGGCAATATTTTTATGTTTTTCTCTCTGCTTACGGTGATTTACGGAAATTCAGTAGCATTGGTGCAGAAAAATGTAAAACGCATGTTAGCTTATTCTTCGATTGCACACGCCGGATACATGGGACTGGCAATTGCGCCGATGCTGCATAAAATTCAAAGCGTAGCAGCGGTGCTGTTTTACGGTATCGGTTACATCGCCATGAATATGTTGGCGTTTGGCGTGTTGATCTATTTAACGCACAAAGATCACTATTGTGAGACGTTGGACGATTTGCGCGGCGTCGCGCGGAAATATCCCGGAGCGGCGGCGATGATGACTATTGCCATGTTCTCACTCGCCGGTATCCCGCCGGCGGTCGGTTTCGTGGGAAAAGTGCAAATTTTTATGCAGCTATTGGAAGGAAAAATGTTTGTCACCGCAGTGATCGCATTAATTTTTAGCCTTGTCGCGCTGTATTACTACATTAATGTGATTGTCGTTATGTACATGCGTGAGCCGGAGAAAGAGATCGAAGATATTGGCAAAAAGGGAATTATCCCTGTCTGGCTATCGTTGGGATTTGCCGCTCTGTTTACTCTGGCTTTGGGGATTCTCCCTTCAGCATTATTCGCCTGGTCGCTGAAATGGGCGGAGATGTTATTTTAGCGTACGATTTTTGCGCCTGTCAGAGTTGCAGGTGTGGCAGCCAACGGAAGTTTTGGAAATAAATCGTATGTTAGTTTAAAAATCTTTTAGGAGTGCAAACGCGGAAACTATTTAGCGTCTGGCTTCCGTTTAGCATTGAAAATAGAGATTAAAAAATCCCGCTCTAAACGGCGGGATTTTTTTTGCCGAAACAATTTCTCCAAATAGCAAATTTGTGTTGATTGTTTGCATCTTTTTTGCTATAATATAACATCCGGAAGTAATAATTAGAACTATGGGCGAAATACCAAACCTAATGTGAGAGGAGGTGAGACTCATGAAACGTTTTCAGGTGCCACGTATCGCACATTGTGATGATGGATGCTGTATTTCGTCCTGAGCAAGACGCTAAACTGCTCTTTTTTTTATGGGGAGATGTTGTTCATGACTTTTGACAGTGAAAGTTTGGATTGGTGAGAAGTGATCAAAATTGATTTCTTAAATTGTGCATTAATTTCACGAATATTTTCCCCGGTTTGAAAAATATCGTATTTTTCGCGCAACTAAATTTTTGGCAATGGATTAGGGAAACAGAATGGATCAAAATCAATACGCGCAACTGGAACAATGGTACAATAATTATTTTCGAGAATTTGAGTCACATGACGCGGACGTCGCTGAAAATATTAAATTGAAGCGAGATCACACTTTTCGCGTGTGTGAAGAAACCGTGCGGATTGGCGAGAGTTTGCGACTACATGAAAGCGATCTTCTCGTTGCAAAGACGGCGGCGCTTTTTCATGATGTGGGGCGTTTTGAGCAGTACAAAATATACCGAACATTTTTGGATATGAAATCTGTGAATCACGCGGAGCTGGCGGTGGAAATTTTGCAGCGCTATAACGTTTTGATTTCTCTGCACAGTGAAGAAAAAATTTTGGTCGAGAAAGCAATTTTATTTCACAACAAAAAGGATTTACCCGCGGACGAATCGGAACGGATGCTCATGTTTGCGCGCATTTTACGGGACGCGGATAAGTTGGATATCTGGCGCATTGTGCTCGACCATTATCATAATTCAAACGGCGAGGGAAACGGCGCCATTGAATTCGGCCTGCCGGATACTCCGAGCATCTCGGACGGCGCCTGCCGTAGTCTGCTGCGCGAACGGTTGGTTGATGTGAAAGATATCAGGAATGTTAATGATTTCAAGTTACTTTTGTTGGGCTGGATTTACGATTTAAATTTTTCAGCATCGCTGCAAGCTGCGCACGAACGCGGTTATGTCGAGCAGTTGGAACAATTGTTGCCAGATTCAAAAGAATTGGGAAAGTGCATGGCAGTTGTGAAGGGCTACCTGGCAAGAAAAATTACCAACGAGAAAATAGCTTGAACTGCTGGAATTCATAAATTTTTGTGATATATTTAAAAAACTTTGAGTCTTCGAGGTTGAGTTGCAACAAAAAAAGCTGCCAGCGATGAACACGGGCAGCTTTTTTGCTAACTATTTTGCAAAAAATTAGAAAGTCAGTCCGTAGCTCGCCATGATCTGAAAATCCGGGGCTGCATCGTCCAGGCCTAAACCCAGTGCGCCGCGGACTCTGCCGCTGCCCAACAGATAATCTGCGCCAGCAGAAAGCATTGTGTAATTCATGCCGGATTTCAAAACCAATTCGCCCACAGCGTTCAGTTGCTCATTAATCGGATAAATTCCGCCGATACCAAGGTTTAGATAATTGTCTCGATCGGAACCTTTAACCAATTCGACGTCCCAAGGGTTGGGGCCTGTTTGTTTGGTTTCCATTGTCTGGTATTCATAAAAAATGATGCCCAAATTACCTGCTAATACTAATCCATTTTCTAACTGGTATCTTACAGCGCCGTAAAATCCGAAATCAAGATTGCCTTCGCCAATTTTGTCAGAGCCAATTGGCAGAGTAATCATGCCGCCGGCAGAAAAATTCAGTTGTTTGTTTTGCGTGATATTGTAACGACCGTAAATGCCCAGGTCGTTTAACCCGGATTCGCTGCTGCTGCTACTTCCCACTTTAACAGAATAATTTGTAAAACCAATCTGAGCGCCGGCTTCGATTTTTTCATTGACCGGGTAGCCTGCTTTGGCATTCAGAAAAAGCGTATTGGAACTCACACTACTTTGGCTGGATGTCGCGTACTCTAGTCCACCTTCACCGTACACGGTCGTTGCAATCGGCGCGTCGAAAAAGTAGGACTGAAACAAATGTACGTTATTCAAACCATTCTGTGCGGTTGCTGGCATGCTGAATAAAAATAGAATGAATAACAACATTAGGGTGCTTCTCAAAACTGCTTTCATAGTAATCCTCCTGAATTAGTTAGTATAATTGATTAAATTTACAAAAAAATATCTTTGATGTCAAGCATTAAATATAATAATAAAATAATTTTTGACAGCTATGTAGTTTCCAAAATCATGAAAAATAATGCATTGACTACTTTTTAATTCGCCCAATTTCAAAAAACCATCCACTGAGTCAGGTTCAGTGTAAAACTTTGCCCAAAATTGTTTGCTAACCGATGAAACTAAAAAATTGGTACACTTGAAAAAAGAAACGTGGAAATTTATCAATTAGATTAATCACAAATGAAAAGGTTTCAAATAATTTAAATCAGGTCGTACTATTTTCCAAAATAATAGCCAGATACAATGAATAGCGTGCATCTGGCTATTTTCACGGAAAAAACAAATGTAGATGAAGAGATTATTTAGAGCTTTTGACCTCTTTCTTTTTCAAATATGTTTCGGGATTTTCATCGAATTTTGGCTTGCAACCAGCGCAGCAAAAATAATATCTCTTACCGTTGATGTCAGAGAAGAGTGTTTTTTCATTGACTGTGCTTTCTTCACCAGTCACCGGACACTGGAAAATTTTGTTACCTTTTTCGTCAACTTTGATTACATTGCCGGGAACGACAAAATCTTTGAGGTATTTCTGAGGATCAGCTTGAAATTTAGGTGCGCATCCGCCGCAACAGTGGTAGTATTTTTTCCCGTCAACAATTGAAAAACTGGTATTCGCTTTTACAACACCTTCGTTTTTCATCACCGGGCAGAGGAAATGTTTCACGCCATTGTCAGTTGTCCAGACATTTGCTTCAACGGGTTCGGCTTTCTTTTTGTTCTGATCGTTTGTAGCAGCGAAAATGAGCGTTGCTGCCGTCAAAACCATGATAAGGGAAATAATAAAAATGATTTGTTTTTTCATGCTTTTGCTCCTTGTGTTTTTACCTTTTACTGTAGTTTTCTTAACAAAAATTTAATGAAAAAAAGCGGAAATTTCTGTTAACTGTTTCACACTTTCGTTGGAAAATTCTGTCAATTTAAAAGTTACAATTTACAAAGTTCGTGCCCTGTGCTCGATTTATGGTTAACCTATTTGAAAAATAAGAGGTTAAATAAAAAAGCTGATGCGTAAAAATGTTGAAAAATAGAGAAGGTTTGTAGAAAATTCAACATGTTGTAGAATATTCTACTAAAAAATCAGTGTCTGAAAATGAAATAAATATTTAGGCGAATTGTAAAATCACTCATAAATAACTTTGTAATTCTTTTGAATAAAATTGAAATAAGAAAAAAAGTGTCTTTAAAATGGGATATTTTTTACTCCAAGCCTGAGTCAATGCTGTTGAATAGTTTAAAATATTACTTCTGGTCATTTTGCTAATCGCAGTCCATTTGCAACTGCCAGCAACTCTGACACTTCATGAAAAAATACAGCCATGGCGACGCTCAAAAATCCGAGCAGCGCAGAGGGGATCATGGTTATCAGAATCAACAATGAGAAAATGATGTTTTGCACACTGACTTTCCGTGTTTTCTTTCCCAATTTTAATGCGTAGGTTACTTTATTCAAATCATCTGCCATGAGCGCAATGTCCGCCGCCTCAATGGCTGCGTCTGTGCCGGCCGCGCCCATAGCAATTCCTACTGACGCTTGAGCTAACGCCGGCGCATCGTTTATCCCGTCGCCGACCATGGCAACGGGTCCGAAATCTTTCTGCAATTCTTTTATGGCATTTATTTTTTCTTCGGGTTTCAAATCTGCGCGTACATCGTCAATCTCTAATATTTGTGCAAATGCTTTCGCGGTTGCTTTGTTATCGCCGGTGAGCATCACTACTTTTACACCTAATTTGTGCAGATTTTGAATCATCTCTTTTGCTGACGGGCGGATTTCATCGCGGATGGCGATAATACCCATAATTTGCTCCGGCGTGCCGACCATGATCACTGTTTTGCCTTCGCTGCGAAGTTTTTCAATTGTTTCCTTAATTTTTTCTGGTTGTTCGGCATGAGAGAACAGACTTTGTTTGCCAACGATGAAGGGTTTTCCTTTAATGTGTGCCTGTGCGCCGTAACCAGCGATAGATCGAAAATCGACAATCTCGAGCAATTTCATTTTTTCCTCTCTGGCGCGTGTTACAATTGCTTTGGCAAGAGGATGTTCAGACATATTTTCTACGCTTGCCGAGAACTGCAAGATTTCTTTTTCGTTATTATCAAAAGCAATAATATCTGTTACAATGGGCTCTCCCTTTGTGAGCGTTCCGGTTTTGTCAAAGGCGACGGCTTTGATTTTGCCTAAATTTTCCAGCGCCACGCCTCCTTTGATGAGTACACCGTTTTTTCCGCCCTTGCCAATCGCAGCGGCAACGGCAACCGGAGTTGACATGATCAGTGCGCAGGGCGCTGCGGCCACAAGCAACACAACGGCCTTGTTTGCCCAGACAGTTACTGGTATACCGAGTAAAAGCGGCACAACAATTAATGCCAAAGCGCTCAAAAGCACCAACGGGGAGTACCGTCTGCCAAATCGCTCAATAAAAGTCTGAGCTTTGCTTTTTTGTTCCTGAGCTTCTTCAACGAGATGGATCATTTTTGACAATGTGTTGTCTTGAAAAGTTGCCGTTGTTTTTACTTCCAGCGCACCTTCGTGATTGAGCGTGGCGGCGAAAACAGTCATCCCCTCTTTTTTCACTACGGGAATTGACTCTCCTGTGACGGCGGACTCGTTCACGCTGGTTTTTCCTTTTAAAATAATGCCATCTGTGGGAATCGATTCTCCCGGGCGAACGATAAAAATATCGCCAGCCGCTAATTCTTCCGCCGGGATGGTCACTTCCGTTCCATTACGGATAATGCGCGCAGTTTTCGGCGCCAGATCCAACAGTTTTCTGATCGAAGACCTGGTGCGTGCGTAAGTGTATTCTTCCAGCCCTTCTGCGGCTCCGTACAAAAATACCAAAAAAGCAGCCTCATCCCACATGCCCAGTATCGCTGATCCTGTGGTCGCGGCAATCATCAACATCTCGATGCTGATTTCTTTTTCTTCAATGAACTTCTCGATTCCTTCTTTTGTCCAGTGATATCCACCGATGATGATCGCGATAACGAAAATGGCTATTTCAGCAGTTGAAGGAATCACGCCGGTGTGGGAAAGCGCAAATGCAATTCCGGTAATCAAACCTGAAATCAACGCGTTTCTCATTGGCGGATGCTGAAACCATTTTCCGTCAAATCCATTTTCATTTTCTTCTTTTCTCATATATGCTCTCCTAATTTTTTAAAAATTTTATTCTCTGACATGTTCTGTCGCTTGCGTGATCAGATTAACGACATGATCATCGTCAAGTTTGTAATAAACCATTTTCCCTTCTTTGCGATAAGTCACCAGTTTTCGGCTTTTCAACAAACGAAGTTGATGAGAAATCGCTGAAACGGAAATGTTCACAATCGTCGCCAGATCGCAGACGCAAAGTTCTTCCATGGAAAGCGCCAGAACAATTCGCAGCCTCGTGGGATCACTGAGTACTTTGAAAGTCTCTGACAGTTCAACAATCTCCCTGTTGTCCGGCAGGGCCTGAGTGACGTTGTTTACTTTTTCATGGTTAATAATATTCGTTTTGCAAATTTCGATTTTTGTGTTCATTTTTAACCTCTTTACATTTGAACAATTGTTCAAATGTAATATACAAAACTAATTGTTTAATGTCAAGCTTTTTTTCCCACAATTTATTAGAACAACCAATCTCTGTAATTTTTATGAAACCTGCAAATCAATTTCTCGTAACTTGGTTAAGTTTAATGAAAATTAAGAAAGAGTGATCAACTGATAAATTTCAAACGGAGGAATTGGTGAAATTGCAAAAGACGAAAATATTTGTTCTTATTTTATTGCCATTAATCTGCGGATGCGCAACCATGAAAGGAACGGTGAATAAGATGTATGAAAATGTTGACCTAACACATGTGGAAAAAGTCACTGAAGCTGACCTGCAAAAACTCCCCGAACCAGTGCAAAAATATTTGCGGGTTACCAACAGCGTTGGTAAAGAGAAAATCAAAACGGTTCGCCTGAAGCAGCAAGGATTTTTTCGCGCCAAAAAGAATCAGAAGTGGAAAACGCTCAAAGCGGAGCAGTATTTCAATGTGGATTCCGTGGAATTTTACTGGAAAGGAAAAGTCAGCATTGTCACAGCAACGGATAAGTTTATCGACGGTAAAGGTAACATGACTGTGAAATTGCTGGGATTCATCAAACTGGCTGATGCCAGCGGGCCGGAGATCGACCAGGGCGAAATTTTGAGGTTTCTGGCGGAACATGTCTGGTTTCCTGCGGCATTTTTGAATGATTATATCTGCTGGGAAGCGATCGATGCCAACACTGCCAGGGCGACCATTACGGATCGGGGACTTTCGGCGTCCGCCGTTTTTCACTTCAACGAAAAAGGTGAAATAATCAAAGTGACTGCGAAACGCTACATGGAATCAGATGGTAAATATTCGCTCGAAGATTGGGAGATTCCTATTCTGGAATATAAAAAATTCCACGATGTCACAGTGCCGAGCAAATGTCATGTCATCTGGAAATTAAAAGATGGCGATTTTTGCTGGTATAAATTTGAGGTTACTGATATTGAATATAATAATCCGAAATTATATTGAGGAAAAGGGAAGCGATGAAAACGTTATCAGAATTATTGTGGGGAGACATCTTCTTTCATTGGAATTTTAATTCCAGCTTCTATTAAAATCTTTTTTTTGTGGTGAATCACCTCTGAAGGTTTTGGCAATTTTATTACGCTGAAAAACTAAATATTTGATAAACACCACGGCAATTCAAATTTCTCGATCGGTCCTAAAATTTTAAGACCGATCGAGAAACGAATTCAATTTTGCTAATTTTATTGCTCTAACGTCACTTCTTCAAACATCAGATGCAAGAAACCATGTCCGGTGCCAGCGACCGGATCCATGTTTCCTGCCATGTCCTGCGGCGGAAAAATGACATGCGTCTCAACTTTATCGAGGCTGTGGTTTGTTTGATCTGTATTCATCGATGTGATTAATTTCAAATCATCGGTTCGCGTACGTGAAGATACCATCACGTGAATGAGGCGGTCTTTGGCAACAACATTTCCGTCCCCATCTTTCAGATCGGTAATTCCCCAAACGGTGATGTAAGACAGCAATTTCGGCATCATGTTTACGCCGATGCCGGTGTCGCCGTGCATCTCTTTGTCAAATCCTACGCCGCCGTAAAAAGTGTGGTCGCCGCTGCCGCTTTCTTTGTGAATCACCTGGATTCCATCCGCGGTAAAAGTTGTACCATCCAGACGGGTGAAAGATAATTTAAAATCTTCCACGGCATCCTGTGAATTCTGAGAATCTTCCGCAGATAAATCTTTGACTTTCAGAGAAAAAGAGCCAGAAGCAAGGGCTATTCTGTCCGAAAAGGGCGTGGGATTCATCATCGGATTCATCGCAGCAGGGCCAGGCAAAATTTCGTAAGAGAGCGTCCAGTCACGGTTTGGTTGATCCAGCGTAGCTTCTTCAAACATCATGTGCAAAAAACCATGGTCTGTCCCCGGAACGGGGCTCATATTGCCCGCCATATCCAGAGGCGGAAGAATAATGTGAGTTTCAGCTTTTCTGATATTGTGATTTGATTGATCAACATCGCCAGAGGCGACCATTTTTAGATTTTCGTCGCGAACTCTGGTCGCTGTCATTAAATGAATGATGCGGTTGGCAGCGATTACACTATCCGTGTCAGCATCTTTCAAATCTACCAGACCCCACAGTGTGATATAAGAGAGCATTTTGGGCATCAAATTTGTGCCGATGCCAGTGTCGCCGTGCATCATCTTATTTCTTCCGACACCACCAAAAAAAGTGTGATCTCCGGCGCCAGCAGGTTTGTGAATGATATTAATCTTGTCGATTTTATACCTGGTGCCGTTGTTTCCGGTAAAAAGAATATTCACCGATGTCACTTGGTCCTGTGAATTTTCCGAGTCATCTAAATCAACATCTTTAACCGTGTAAGAATAGGAACCGGATGTGGTCATTAAATTATCCGAAAAAGGCGTGGGACTCATTGCCGGATTCATTACTGCGGGACCTGGCAAAATTTCATAGACCTGTTCGGTGTTAGAACTTTGGCTGCTGCTAAATACAGGTGCATCAAGATAAGAAGCAGAAGCAGTACGTGTGTCCGACTCAGATGGAGTAGTCGGATTATCTTTACTGCAACCGACCACGATGATCAGAAGTAGTAGAGATGCGATAATTAAATAAAGCTTTTTCATGGTTATTTCCTTTCAGTGAAATAATTATGATTTTTTATGTTGCTATTTTCAATATAATTTTTTTTGAGGAGAAAAACTGTAAAGCAGCTTACGTTTTTGGAAGTATTTCTTGCTATTTTGAATATTTGTGATTTTTTAAGGGGATTGTTCAAGAATAAGGTGGCAAATTTAAGTAGCGCAGGTAGCTATTTAAGTCTATAATTATCAATTAAATACATTGTCCACCAAGCCTCTTCAGCGGTCTGTGAAAGGGCATTGGTGGAAAATGAATATTTAAAAGCCGGTATTCACAAGGCACACAAGAGTTACACTTATTACTTGAACCCGTGGGCGGAGTTGTGAATGATATCGATTAAAGAACTTATTATTGTTTTCATTTTCTTGCTTGTCGGTTCAGTTTAATTTTGTGATCGAGAACTATTTGGCTTTTAATATTGTCGGCAAAAACAGTTGTCTTTTGGCTAAAATTTTATTCAACCCCCATAAGACAACAAAAGAAAAAATCAGAGCTGTTATTCCACTCAAAATCGCTTTTCCTTCGGAACTGAAAAGTTCAAATCCCATAAAATAGCCGGCCATGAGAAATATGATGGGTAAAATAAACACCAGGAAGGCTGAAATAATTCTTGATTTAGCCTGGTAACTCAATGTCACATTGTCGCCAACATGAATACCATTTTTCACTGGAATTTCAATCTGGCGCACAACTCCCCCCATTGCCGCGCAGGAATGCTTAGCGCTACAATGATTGCACTGGCTACCCGCTTCCATTTGAACGACTGCTTTTTCATTTTTGAGCTTTACTATTTTTCCGATTTCTATTTCCATTGTTTTTAGCCTTACTTTGAATGAATCATTTTTTCCTTGAATTTTGAATATGTTTTTCAGGGTCTTGCTCAAACTCCTTCTGGCATAAGGGGCAACAGAGTAAATATTCAATTCCCTTATATTCTTTTCTCGCATAAGCCTTATTGCGATTAACTCGAACGCCACAAACTGCACAATAACGAAACATGATAGACTCCCTTCAGAGTTCAGTAAAAGGATTATTTAAGATAGGATTTCAATATAGAGTAAAACAATATTAGTTAAAATTTTCCAATAATTGTCTGATATCTTTTTCATAGCTGGCAACTAAAACGGCATCTGCCAATTTTGTACATGCCTTCAGGTCAAGCGAAATAAGCCGTTTCTTGACAGGAAGTATCGCCGCAGGCGTCATACTCAGCGACCTGATTCCCATGCCAATTAGCAGCGGCGTCCAAATAGGATCTGCGGCAATTTCTCCGCAAAGTGTCACTGGTTTTCCGGATTCCGCTGCGGCTGACACAACTTCATGAATCATCCGAACAATCACAGGATTCATGGGTTGGTAATAATCCATGACGTCTTCGTTGTTGCGATCCACGGTTAGCGCATATTGCACCAAGTCGTTGGTGCCAATGCTGACAAAATCTACTTTCGGAAGTAACTCTCGAATCATGAAAACCGATGCGGGAGTCTCTACCATCATGCCGATTTCAAGAGGCCTGTCATTCTCCTTTTTTAGCTTCGATAATATGTTATTTAAAAAGTCCAGTTCCTCGAGCGTATTGATCATGGGATACAAAATCTTCACACGCCCAAATTCTGACGCCTGTAAAATTGCGCTTAATTGTGTTTCCAGAATTTCGGGATGGAATCGGAATACCCGGTGTGCTCGCAAGCCAAGATAGGGATTGCCCTGTCTCGCTATTGTCAGGTAAGGTAGAAATTTATCGCCGCCGATATCTAAAATGCGAATAACCACAGGCTTATCTTTCAAATACGATACGGCTTTTCGATACCATTGGACCTGCTTCCGGAACGCCGGGAAATCGTCCTGATCATACATAAATAAAAATTCACTTCGCAAAAGACCGATTTCGTCGATTTCCTTCGGGTGAATCAGCGGCAATTCGTCCAATCGTTCGATATTGGCACCTAAAACGATACGCGTGCCATCGGAGGTGATAGCTGGCACGTTTGTAATTTTTTTGATTTCTGCTTTATCGATCTGAATAGCATTAGATCGATTTTGATAAGAATCGATTGTTCGAGACGTTGGATTCACGACGATAGCGCCTTTTAAGCCATCAATTATGACCGGAGCACCTATATTGATTTTATTATTTGTATAACCGACCACTACAGGCAATCCGAAAGACCGTGCCAGAATTGCTGCATGAGAGATGGGCACGCCTTTTTCTGCCACGATGCCTTTGATTGAATCCCGCTTGTTACATGCTAAAATCATCGAAGGATAAAATTCCGAAACGATGAGTACGGTATCATTATTGATGTTGTTTAGCAGCGCTCCGTGCCATTCCCAGGATTGTCTTTTAAAATACCTCGATAGGTCGAGAAAATCGTCGGCTCTTGCCCGCATATAGTCATTTTGTGAAGCTGCCAGTTTCTCATAAGCGTGTTGCATGACTCGTTCAACCGCAGCATCTACCGAAAGAAATTCTTCGGCAATTAAATTCAAAACTTTTTTTCTGAATTCGACATCCGTCAAAATCATCACCTGTGTTTCTATGATGGCAGCATCTTTCGAGTCGATCTCGTTAGAAATTTTTTGGAACAATTCTGACAATTCTGCAGCAATATGATCGACCTGTCGCTGAAATCTTTTGATCTCAGCCGCTACATTAAGTTTCTGCGTCCTGTTGCTTTCCGGAAATGGTTCGATAACCAATAGTGCGTTTCCAATGGCAATGCCTGGTGAAATAATTCGAGCTGGGAAATTTGTTTCGTGATTTTCTTCCATCGATAGATAAACCTGATCAAGATTGAATTCTATTCTGCGAGGGAGTCATCCTTTCAAAGTCTTTAACCATTGAAAGGATGACATCGTTTTTCGTTATTTAGAATCAGATTTGCAGCAATTATTTTTTAGTGTTTTCATATTAAAACAGACAAACTCCATGCCAGCAAATTACAACGGAAGCTATCTCTTTAATTATCAATTAGTAATAAAGAAATGAGATATGGCAGGAAATGACAAAAAACTTGAATTGTAGATTATTCTCCAGTAAGTTGTTCAAAATTATGCAAAAATTTAAATTATCACCAGCGTTAAGTAGGATTACAGCGGCGCGTGACAAATGATCAAATCAGACGTTTATTTATTTTTTT
>JAADFU010000041.1 GCA_013152715.1 Calditrichota bacterium | reverse complement strand
TCGGCATTAAGGCGAAGCATAAAGATGTTATTTCAATTCTGGAAAAACTCATCAGTCCGCCGATGGAGATCGCCAAAATCGGAGATTTTTACCCTGCCGGAGACGAAGTCACATTGGTTTATTTGACAACGGGTCGGGTGATTCAGCCAGGACAATTGCCGATTTCTGTTGGCTGTCTGGTACAAAATGTTGAGACTGTTTTTAACATTGCTGCCGAGAAACCGACTGTCGAGAAATTTTTCACAGTTGCCGGCGCCGTAGAAAAGCCGCTGACTGTCAAAGCCCCGATCGGCACAAGCTACGAGGAAATTTTAGCCCATTTTCAAATACAAACGCCACACTACATCGTTCGATCTGGCGGGCTAATGATGGGAGAAGTCGTTCGCGATCTGAAAACTGTTATCACAAAAACCACTGGCGGGTTGATTGTTTTGCCAGTTGATCACTATTGCACAACTGTTTATGAAAGATTTTCTCAACCTGAGAAAACTGTTCGCATCGCCAAAGCCAGTTGCGATCAGTGTTCTTTTTGCACAGACCTTTGTCCACGGTATCTATTGGGACAACCGGTGCGTCCGGAAACAGCCATGCGCAATATCATGTTTTCGCGAGAAGATTTGAAATTAGTCCATCAAGGTAATGAGTTTTGCTGCGAATGCAATTTATGTACAATGTATTCGTGTCCGGAAGGGCTTGATCCGCGAGGCGCCACAGTGATTGAAAAACGAATTTCTCTGGCATCAGACAACCGTTGGGAAGGTTTGCCTGTGAAACCACATCCACTGGAAAATTTTCGAAAAGTACCGACGAAAAAACTGATGCAGAGGCTGGATGTGCTAAAATTTACTGACCATGCACCGTTGGAAAATTTAAAATTGGATCCACCACAAGTAAAACTGCCCTTGAAGCAGCACATTGGCGCTCCGGCGGTGCCCATTGTTAATCTCGGAGATGTTGTAAAGAAATATGACTTGATCGCAGAAGGAAAAGAATCAGTATCAGCCCACGTCCATGCTTCAATTGATGGGAAAGTCGTGCAAATAAATGAAAATGAAATAGTTATCGAGAGGATTGCATGAGTTTGCGATATACCATTGGTATCATTGAATTAGCCAGTATTTTCAAAGGATACGAAGTTCAAGATCAAATTTTGAAATCGGCGTTAGTTGAGAAAATCATCGCCCGCACTATTTGTTCCGGGAAATATCTCATTATCGTTAAAGGTGAAATTTCCGACGTGGAGACAAGTCTGGCAATGGCTCGCGAAACCGGCGCTTTCGCAATAGTAAATGCAACGCTCGTGCCCAATGTGGATGAGAAAATTTTTCCGGCAATTATTGGCTCTACAACATTAGATAGCAAAGAAGTGGATGGTTTGGCTGTCATCGAGACTTTTTCTGTGGCTGCAGCTATTCGTGCAGCGGACTTGGCTGTAAAAGAGGCAGAAATTGAAATTCTGAGGATTCACGTTGCCATGGCCATTGGTGGAAAAGGATTAGTTGTGCTCACCGGAAATATCGATGCGCTGAAATCGGCGTTGATTCCTGCGATTGATTACTTGCAAGAAGAAGGAATGTTGGCAGGGCATACGCTCATCACCCAGCCGCATGAAGATGTTTTGCGTGATTTGCTTTAAAACTGAAGCATAAATTTCACGATAAATTTGAAGAATTTGGAGGAAATTTGATGAATACATATAGCATGAATAGCGAATTTGAATTAAAAAAGATGATCATTGAAATTGGCAGACGAATCTGGACGCGCGGGTATGTGGCAGCGAATGACGGAAATATTTCTGTGCGCATCAGTGACAATGAACTGTTGACAACTCCTACGGGCGTGAGCAAGGGATTTATGACGCAGGATATGATCATCAAAATGACCATGGACGGGAAAGTGCTTACGCGCAGCGAGAAATACCGCCCTTCAAGCGAAGTGAAAATGCACATCGAAGTTTACAAACAGCGCGAAGATATCCGTTCGGTCATTCACGCGCATCCGCCGTACTGCACCAGTTTCGCTGTCGCTGGAATTCCGCTCGATAAATGCGTGTTACCGGAAGCGGTTCTGACATTGGGCGCGGTTCCCATTGCCCCCTACGGAACGCCTTCAACCATGGAAATTCCCGATTCGATAAAACCTTTTTTGCAAAATTCCGACGCTGTTCTTCTGGCGAATCACGGCGCTTTGACATTTGGTCAGGATTTAATTAGCGCATATCATAAAATGGAAACGCTGGAGCACTCAGCACATATCGTCTATCTTTCTATCGGGCTGGGGAATGTCAATATGATTCCGCCTGATCAAGTAGAAAAATTGATGGAAATACGCGACAAGCTGAATATTCAGGGGAGAGTCACGGATTGCGTGACAAATGGTAGCTGTTCAACGGATCAGAAACCTGCTGCGACAACAGCGGAGAATATTCAGGTTGAGGAAATTACCAAAAAAGTTATCGAGCGTTTGAACCAGTTGAAATAGGCGGGGCAGAGGGTGAAAATTTTAATTGCCAATCCTGGAAGTACATCCTATAAATGCAAACTTATGGACATGGATAGCGGGGAATCTCTGTTCCATGCTGCTGTTGAGCGCATCGGAGATTCGGAGGGAATTTTTCGCTACGGATTTTCCGGCGAGACTGAACGTGAAACGTCCATTCCAATTCCCAACTATCAGACTGCAATAAAATTAACCCTGGATTCGTTGGCAAAAAAGATAGACTTTCGCGACGTTGCTGCTGTGGGATTTAAAGTTGTGCTCGCAAAGGGAGTCTCCGGCTGCGTGGAACTGACAGATGATGTTCTCAAAGCTATGCGCGAATATTTGCCATTGGCACCGGTTCACAATCAGATTTACCTGACTGCAATTCAAACGTTCAAAGAATTGAATCAGGACGTTCCTTTGGTCGGATTATTTGAAACTTCCTTTCATTCGGAAATCCCGGCAGAAGCTTTCCTTTATGGTATTCCTTTTGATTTTTTTGAAAGATATGGTATTCGAAAATACGGCTTTCACGGCGCTTCCCACCGCTTCATTTCGGAATATGTCAAAGAAAAATATGCGAATCAGACAAAAAATTTGAGAATCATCTCCTGCCATCTTGGCGGCAGTTCCTCGGTGTGTGCCATAAAAAATGGCATTTCAGTGGACACATCCATGGGAATGAGCCCGCAAAGTGGCTTGTTGAACGCGACTCGCGTTGGTGATCTGGATTCTTTTGCCTTGCTCTATTTGATGGAAAAAGAAAATTTGACCATCGAAGAAACACGAAAAATGTTGATTTCCAATGGCGGCGTAAAAGGGATTTCCGGCATCAGCGGTGATTTTCGCGACATTGAAAAAGCCATGCTCGAAGGTAATGACCGCGCAAAATTTGCTTTCGATACTTTTGCCTATTATGTCAAGCGCTACATTGGTGAATATCTTGCGATTTTGAACGGCGCTGATTTCATCGTTTTTACTGGTGGTCTGGGGCAAAATTCGCCGACAATGCGCAGTAGAATTTTGTCTGGTATGGAAAATCTTGGAATAGTTTTGAATTCTGAAAAAAACGAAGCCATCACCAGTGAAGGCGTTATTTCGGACAAAACATCAAGAATTAAAATATTAGCTGTGCCGACAAATGAAGAACTGATTGTGGCGCGGTCGGTGAAAGAATTTCTGGAAAATAGATCTCGGCAATGAGCAACATCACTACGATTTTCAATGATCGGCAAATAACTCTGTATTAATTGCAATGATTCACAACTTTGTTTTTATCCTCGGGCAATGTAATATCATTTGATAATCGGGACTCATTTCTCTTTATTTTTCCACTGCAAATCAAAAGAAAGGGACTGGAAATGGCTGATATTCCTTCCTTAAAGCAAAATCCACCACACAAACGATTAAGGGGCTCGCTGCCCAAAATTGGCATCAGACCTGTTATTGACGGCAGAAGAAAAGGTGTGAGAGAATCGCTGGAAGAACAAACTATGAACATGGCGAAAAAAGCCGCTGAATTTCTTTCTGCAAATTTGAAGCATTCCAACGGTTTGCCAGTTGAATGCGTGATCGCAGATACCTGCATCGGAGGCGTTGCCGAAGCGGCTGATTGCGCAGAAAAGTTTGCCAGAGAAAATGTCGGCGTTTCGCTCACTGTGACGCCGTGCTGGTGTTACGGGACAGAAGTCATGGACACAGACCCGCTTATTCCCAAAGCTGTTTGGGGGTTTAACGGCACAGAGAGGCCTGGCGCAGTCTATTTAGCAGCTGCTCTGGCAGGATATAGCCAGAAGGGATTGCCTGCCTTTAGTATCTACGGCAGAGATGTTCAGGATCGCGACGACAATGGTATTCCCGATGACGTGAAGGAAAAATTGTTACGTTTTGCCCGGGCTGGTCTGGCTGTTGCGGAAATGCGCGGAAAATCATACCTGTCAGTGGGTGGCGTTTCCATGGGAATTGCTGGTTCCATTGTGGATCAGAATTTTTTACTGGACTATCTGGGCATGCGCACAGAAGTGGTCGATATGGTTGAATTAGTACGCCGCATGGAAGAAAATATTTTCGACCATGAAGAATTTGAGCGCGCTCTCAAATGGGTGAAAAACAATTGCGCCGAAGGGGAAGATCCGAACCCACCGGAAAAGCGGCGATCCCGCGAGAGAAAAGACATGGAATGGGAAATGTCCGTGAAAATGGCGCTGATTGTGCGCGATTTGATGATCGGGAATGAGAAATTAGCAGAAAAAGGCTTTGGAGAGGAGGCTCTGGGACACAATGCTATTGTCGCCGGATTTCAGGGACAACGCCAATGGACGGATCATTTTCCCAATGGCGATTTTTTAGAAGCAATTTTAAATTCTTCATTTGATTGGAACGGCATTCGCGAACCTTACATAGTGGCGACGGAAAATGACTCGCTCAACGGAATTTCCATGCTGTTCGGTCATTTACTCACTAATACGGCGCAGATTTTTTCAGACGTTCGAACCTACTGGAGCCCGGAAGCAGTCAAGAGGGTGACAGGAAAAGAGCTTTCAGGAATGGCAAAAAATGGAATTATTCATTTAATTAATTCTGGCCCCACAGCGCTGGATGGGACAGGCCAACAGACGCTGAACGGAAAGCCGGCAATGAAGCCGTTCTGGGAAATTGCGCCGGAAGAGGCTGGGAAATGCCTTGATGCGACGCGCTGGTGCCCGGCGGAATTAGAATATTTTCGCGGCGGCGGATTTTCCACGCAATTCTTGACGCAAGGGGACATGCCAGTAACTATGTCGCGCATTAATTTGATAAAAGGACTTGGGCCCGTGTTGCAAATTGCCGAAGGTTACACAGTTTCACTGCCTGACGACGTTCACGAAATTTTGAATCGCCGCACCAGTCCGACGTGGCCCACGACATGGTTTGTACCAAAATTGACTGGAAAAGGCGCATTCAGAGATGTTTACTCCGTTATGGCAAATTGGGGCGCAAATCACGGAGCCATCAGCTACGGACACATCGGGGATCTTTTAATCACTCTGGCTTCCATGCTCCGGATTCCTGTGAATATGCACAATGTTGATGAAACGCGAATTTTTCGCCCCTCTGCCTGGAACGCTTTCGGAACTAATGATTTGGAAGGCGCTGACTATCGTGCTTGCAAAAATTTTGGGCCTTTGTACATAAAATAGGGGAGAGATGTATGGCTGCAAATTACTACCTTGCATTTGATTTTGGCGCATCCAGCGGTCGCGCGATCATCGGTAAGATTGAAAACGATAAAATCTCGCTCGAAGAAATTCACCGTTTTCCCAACGGGCCAATTCAAATACTCGGACATTTGTACTGGGATTTTCCTTATCTATTCAATGAGCTGAAAAAAGGAATTACGCTTGCTGTAAAGAAAGGTTTTCCTGATTTGCAGGGAATGGGTATTGACACCTGGGGTGTGGATTTTGGCTTGATTTCCAAAGATAACCAGCTCATTGGAAATCCGTTTTGCTATCGCGATTCTCGAACCGATGGCATGCTCGAACGCGCGTTGGCGAAAATGCCCAAAGAAAAAATATATGAGATCACAGGCATTCAATTCATGCAATTTAATTCTCTGTTTCAGTTATTTTCTATGGTGGAAACCGGCAACCATCTGTTAAACATCGCCGATAAATTGCTTTTTATGCCGGATCTTTTTAATTTTTTTCTCACAGGCGAGAAATTGAATGAGTACACCATCGCTTCGACTTCCCAGTTGTTGAACGCAAAAGAAAAAAATTGGGCTGGCGATATTTTTTCTGGAATTGGATTGCCTGAAAAATTGTTCTCTCCGATAATTCAGCCCGGCACAATGATCGGCGATGTGCTTCCGGAAATAAAGCAGGAAACCGGAATTAAAAGATTGGAAGTTATCGCCCCGGCAACACACGATACTGCGAGCGCAGTAGTCGCGGTGCCTGCTCTTACCGGCAACTGGGCTTATCTCAGTTCCGGCACCTGGTCGCTGATGGGAATCGAAGCCGATGCGCCTATCATTAGTGATGATTCTATGCGATTCAATTTCACCAATGAAGGCGGCGTGAATGGCAAAATTCGCTTTTTGCGAAACGTAATGGGATTATGGCTATTGCAGCGCTGCATGTTTCAGTGGGAATTGGACGGAAAAAAAGTTAGCTACAAAGAAATGGATTCCCTCGTCGAAACGGCGCAGCCTTTCCGGTCAATCATCAATCCGGACGATGCCATCTTTTTAAATCCGCCTGAGATGACGAAAGCCATTCAGGAATTTTGCGAACGTTCGGACCAGCCGGTTCCGCGGACTCGGGGAGAAATTTTACGTACCATTTTTGAAAGTCTGGCGCTGAAATATCGCTTTATCATGGATGTGGTTAATTCTGTGCACGATAAAAAAATCGACCGCTTGCACATCGTTGGCGGTGGTTCACAAAATCAGATTTTGAATCAATTCACGGCCAATGCGCTGGGAATTCCTGTCATCGCCGGCCCTGCGGAGGCGACTGCTCTGGGAAATATTGTGGTGCAGGCGATTGCAAAAAAGGAACTCAATTCAGTGGAAGAAGGAAGAGAGCTTATTGCCAATTCTTTTGAATTGAAGGAATTCACACCGGAAAATCGTAATCAGTGGGAAGAGGCGTATCAGAGAGTTAAAAACTTGTTTCGTTAATTTTTGGGGTACACCTCTGACACAGAAAAAAGTCGAATAATGATGAGAAAAACAAGTCGGTTCATTTTATTTTTAATATTTCTTTTCGCTTCTCAATTAGCAGCCGGCGAGAAAAATAGCATTCTGTCCGGGAGAGTTACAGACGCACAGGGGAACCCGCTGCCGTATGCCAATGTTTTTATTCAGGAAAATTATCTCGGAACGGCAACTGATCTAAAAGGGAAATTCTCACTGAAACTGCCCCAGGGGAAATACACGCTTATTGTAAGCTACATCGGCTACAAAACAAAAAAGGTGACAATTGAGCTTGAAAAGGGTGAGAAGGTATTCCGGCATTTTATTTTGAAAAGCTCCGCCATTCAATTGGGCGAAATTACTGTCACTGCCGAAGATGAATTCATCCCCAGAACGCCGGAGACAAAATCAGTTATCAGGGCCGCGGAAATCGAACATATTCAGGCGTCCAGTTTGAACGATGTTTTGCAGCTCGTCCCGGGTGAGAAGACAGAGAATCCCAACCTGCACTATTCAGCCGAGGCAACCATTCGCGGCGGCAATTCCATTGGTACAAAAATTATTATGGACGGCATTCCCTTGAGCAACAATGCAAACTTGCAAACAGGAATTGGCACAGCGTCCGGAGCAAGCGGCATTGATTTGCGCGCCATTCCGGCGGAAAATATTCGCGAAGTGGAAGTTATTCGGGGAATTCCGTCTGCACGCCACGGCGATCTTATTGATGGCATTTTGATGGTCAATACTCGAAGCGCAAAATCGCCATTTCGGTTAAAATTCAAATACAATCCTCATCTTTATGAGACAAACTTTTCCGGTGGAACGGATTGGAAAAATTGGATTATTTCAGGCAATTTTAACCTGG
>JAADFU010000040.1 GCA_013152715.1 Calditrichota bacterium | reverse complement strand
CATGCTATTATCACAGAACATGGCAAAGATGCATACCACTGGGAAATTGTGGACAAATTCCAGGAATTCTATCTGGGAAAGAATTTTGACGGATTTATCAAAAACGAAACCATGTTGATCAAACCAGGTGTGTTGGAATCGTTGTTTCATCGGTTCAGGTTGGGAATTGTTACAGGCCGTCCAAAAATCGAAGCGGAATTTGTTTTGAGCCGTTTTGAGGCGGAAAATTATTTCGATGTGTTGATCGCCCTGGAGGACACGCCGCCTGGAAAAGGAAAACCAGAGCCTGATGGTATTTTACTGGCAATGAAAAAATTGGGCGTCAAAACCGCTGTCTATCTGGGCGACTCAATCGATGACATGAAAGCGGCTGTGGCTGCGGGAATTATTCCGGTCGGAGTTTTATCTGTCAACGATACCGGGCTGGGACAAACAGATCTGCTCAAGTCAGCCGGAGCACAGTTCATTTTAAATGATGTGAATGAGATTTTGAATTTGGAGCTCGTAGTTCAGAGTTCATAGTTTGCAGTTTATCGTTTCAGTTGTGATGAAGTGGCAAAATAATTATTCTCATTGAACTGAAATTTGAATGTGATCAGGTATTAAAAGAGATTCAGCAGTTTTCGAAAAAGATAGCACCAGGAATATTTTTATCAATGAAATTTCTGATTAAGAAAGCGACTAATTCAAAACTCGAACGCGAAATCTCAAATGTAAAGCTAACAACTCTAAACTCAAAACTATGAACTACTAACCCGAAACTTTGAACCATAAACTGAAAACAAATTCATGGCACGTACAGCAAAACTACAAAGAAAAACAAAAGAAACAAACATAACAGTGGATTTGAATGTTGACGGGCAGGGAGATTCTCGGATTGATACTGCGATTGGTTTTTGGGATCACATGCTGACCGCATTTGCTAAACATGGATTGTTTGACTTGACGTTGTTTGGAGATGGCGACTTGCATGTTGATCAGCATCATCTCATAGAAGATTGCGGAATTGTTCTGGGACAGGCTTTTAAGCAAGCATTAGGGGAAAAAAGAGGAATCAATCGCGCCGGCTATTTTGTCTATCCTATGGATGAAGCGCTGGCAGTTGTCGCTGTCGATATCAGCGGCAGACCTTATTTGCAATTTGACGCAACTTTTAAAAGGCGTTTTTGCGGCGAACTGGATACGGATTTGCTGGAAGATTTTTTTCAGGCGTTCGCTGTTCATCTGGGCGCGAATGTGGTTGTGCGCATGCCTTACGGAAGGAGCGACCACCACAAAATAGAAGCGATTTTTAAAGCGTTTGCCAAAGCTATGAAAATGGCCTGCTCGATTGACACCAGAGCAGTGGAAAATATCCCAAGTACGAAAGGTGTGATCGACGATGATAGCGATAATTGACTACGGCGCAGGGAACCTGAAGTCGGTGAAAAAAGCGTTTGATTTTTTGGGCATCGAAAGTGAAATTGCCACTGCACCGGAGCAGATGAAAAGAGCGGAAAAAATCGTGTTGCCCGGCGTTGGCGCTTTCGGTGCAGCTGTAGAGAAACTTCAGCAGAGCGATTTTTTTGAGCCCTTGCAAAAATGGCTGGCGCAGGATAAGCCTTTTCTGGGTATTTGCCTGGGAATGCAATTGCTTATGGAAACCAGCGCAGAATCGCCGGACTTCCGCGGCCTTGAATTTTTCAAAGGCGATTGTTTGCGGTTCGAGTCCGGTAAAGTGCCACAGATTGGCTGGAACAATGTGAAATTTGCGCGAGAATCCAGTTTGTTCAAAAATATTCCGGATGGCTCATTCTTTTATTTTTTGCATGGCTTTTATCTTCGCCCGGAAGATGGCGAAATTACCTCTGCAAATAGTGATTATGGTGTAATTTATCCGGCAGCCGTGGAAAAGGGAAATGTATTTGCAGTACAATTTCATCCGGAAAAAAGCGGCGAGCATGGGCTTCAATTATTGAAAAATTGGGTGGAAATATGTTAGCAACTCGAATTATTCCATGTCTGGATGTGGACGAGGGACGTGTTGTCAAAGGTGTGAAATTTAAAGAACTTCGCGATGCCGGAGATCCTGTGGGGTTGGCGGCTTTGTACAATGACCAGGGTGCAGATGAGTTGACTTTTCTGGATATTGGCGCTTCGCATCAGAGCCGGGAGATCATGATTGATGTGGTCGAGCGTGTCTCCAGTCAGATTTTTATTCCGTTTACTGTTGGCGGTGGAATTCGTTCGGTCGATGACATGCGGCGAATTCTGCAAGCTGGCGCCGATAAAGTGGCGATATGCAGCGCGGCGCTGAAAAATCCGCGCCTGCTCTCTGAAGGGGCGAAAATTTTTGGCGCGCAATGCATGGTTTTATCCATTGACGCAAAGCGGCATGGCGATTCCTGGCATGCGTACATCAACGGCGGCAGAGATGATTTTGGCGTTGATGCGATCGAATGGGCCAGACAGGGCGAACAATTAGGCGCCGGGGAAATTTTGCTTAACTCCATCGACATGGATGGTACAAAAGCGGGTTATGATCTGGAATTGACGCGAAAGGTTTCCGAATCTGTTAATATCCCCGTGATTGCCTCAGGAGGCGCCGGCACTCTGGAGCAGATGGTTGAAGCCGTAAAAAAAGGAAAAGCAGATGCCGTGTTGCTGGCGTCATTGCTTCATTTCGGGGAATTTACAATTAGTGAAATTAAAGAATATTTGAAAAATAGAGGAGTTGTAATTCGATGATTATCCCATCAATCGATTTAATGAATGGCAAGGCAGTGCAATTGAAACAGGGTATGGAAAAAGTCCTCGAACGGGATAATCCGCTGGAACTGGCGCGCTATTTCAATCAATTCGGCGAAATTGCTGTGGTCGATTTGGATGCCGCGCTGGGGAATGGCAGCAATCGTGATTTGATAGCAGAGCTTTGTCGTATAGCTGACTGCCGCGTTGGCGGCGGAATTCGCGACGTGGAAGGAGCGCGGGAATTAATCTCTTTGGGAGCGAAAAAAATAATCATTGGCTCGCGTGCCTTTGAAAATGATGAAGTGAATGAGGCTTTTTTGCAAGAACTGGTTGCAACAGTGGATCGCCAGAAAATTATCATTGCTGTGGATGCTTATGAGGGTGAAATTGTCACAGAAGGCTGGAAACATCGCACAGGCCTGGCGCTATTGGATGTGGCAGAAAAATTGGAAAATTACGCTGCAGAACTTCTGTTCACCTGCGTTGAAAAGGAGGGCGCGCTTCAGGGTACAGACCTGGAAACCGTGAAAAAATTGAAGAAGAAAACGAATAACATGTTGACTTTAGCAGGTGGAATTTCCACGATGGCGGAGATCCGGGAGTTAACGGGGCTCGGTGTTCATGCGCAATTGGGGATGGCGATTTATACGGGAAGAATTTTTCCTGAGGAAGCATTCATTGAGTCGCTGAACTGGAAGTCCGATTTAATTCCCACTGTTGTGATCGACACTGAAGGTCAGGTGTTGATGGTTGCCTATTCTAACAAGAAGTCGTTGCAGAGAACTTTCAATAGCGGAAAAATGTGGTACTATTCTCGTTCGCGGCAAAAATTATGGATGAAAGGCGAGACTTCGGGAAATGTCCAGGATTTCATTCAATTCCGGGTTGATTGCGACAGTGACACGTTGCTGGCAAAAGTGGATCAGAAAGGTGTGGCATGTCATCTGGGAAATTACTCATGCTTTGGCGACAAAAAATTTACGCTGGAAGAATTATATCGAGTCGTGCAGGATCGATTTGCCAATCCGAGACCCGGCTCTTACACCGCATCTTTGAGCGATGAGCTGGTGCGCGATAAAATAATGGAAGAAGCGCAGGAAGTGATTGAAGCGAAAACAAAAGATGAAATTATCTGGGAAGCCGCTGATGTGTTTTATTTTTTAACGGTATTGCTGGCGAAAAGCAACGTGACCATTGATGATGTTTTGCGGGAATTAAACAGACGGAGAAAAAAATGAGAATCATCCGATCAGGCGATATAGCGGAAGATTTTTTTAAATATAAAGAAATAGAAGAAATTGACTCTGTCAAAGAAGTGATTGCCGACATCCGTGCCAACGGCGATGATGCAGTGAAAAAATGGACAAAGAAATTTGATGGCGTCGAACTGGAAAATCTACGATTGAAAAATCGCGATATTCTTTCTGCTGTAAAAAATATTCAACCGGACGAATCCTCAGCTTTGCGTGCAGCAGCAGAAAATATCCGACTATTTGCCGAGAAACAAGTTGCACAATTTTCCGATTTTGAATTTGAAATCCGGCCGGGAGTTTTCACCGGTCAACGTGTTGAGCCGATCCGACGCGTGGGAGTTTACTGTCCCGGAGGCAGTTATCCATTACCTTCAACTGTGTTGATGGGCGCCATCCCCGCGCGCGTGGCAGGCGTGGAGGAGGTTGTTTTGTGTTCGCCCCCGACTCATGGCGGCTCAATTCATCCGGCAATTCTGGCAGCAGCTGTGATTTGCGACATTGAAGAAATTTATCAAATTGGCGGCGTTCAGGCGATCGCGGCAATGGCTTATGGAACTGAATCGCTCAAGCCCGTGGACAAAATTGTCGGTCCCGGGAATAAATATGTGACTGCCGCTAAAAAAGAAGTGTTTGGAGTGACTGGGATTGATTTCATCGCCGGACCTACCGAGTTGCTGATCATCGCTGATGAGTCGGCAGACCCAGCTTTTATTGCAGCAGACTTGCTTGGACAGGCGGAGCATGATGTGAATGCAGAACCGATTTTGATTACTACTTCCCGGCAACTGGCACTGGAAGTAGAAATCGAAGTTCGGAAACAATTACAGCAATTGAAGACCAGAGATATTGCGGAAGCTGCTGTGCAGAACAATAGCGTAATTATTTTGACGGAATCGCTGGAAGAAGCCTGCGATATTGCCAATCGTAAGGCGCCGGAACATCTGGAATTGCAGGTGCGGGATACTGGAAAATATTCTTCTCTTCTAAAAAATTACGGCTCGCTCTTTATCGGCTCGCTGGCGGCGGAAGTCCTGGGTGATTATTCCAGCGGTCTGAATCATACGCTTCCCACAAATACGACAGCGCGTTACACCGGCGGTCTGAGCGTGAAAGACTTCTTGAAACTGCAAACCACCCTTCGTATGGAACCGACAGGGCTGAAATCCATTGGAGGTATCGCGAAAAAAATGGGCGAAATGGAAGGCCTCGATGGGCACGCAAAATCTATTGGTGTAAGACTGAAATAAATTTTTCAGAATAAAATACGGGTAAAAATGACTTCTTTGATTAAATTTTATCTCAAAAAAATTTTCGCCACGCCGGTGCGCCAATTGCCGCAGAAAATCGCTTCCGGTGTGCAGCATTACATGCTGGATTTCCCGAACGGAATCACGCTACAGACAGTGAAAAATTGCAATTTGAAGTGTAAGCATTGCTATCTCAATGAATTTGGCAAAAATATTCCCGATGGCGAACGTGGGATGATGCCTTTTGAGGATTTTCAAAAAATCGTGGCACGGTTGGATAAATTGATCAAAAAAGTCAATGAATTTTACTTCTCCAGTTTCGAACCATTGTTGCACAAAGATATTTTTCAGATGATGGACTATTTACTGGAAATTAATCCGGATTTACAATTTCCGCTGGTAACAAATACAATGACGATTGACGATGAAAAATTGGAAAAATTGAAAAAGTATCCGATCCCCAGTTACACAATTTCTCTGGATGGAACGACGAAGGAAACGGTGGAAGCTTTCAAAACGGGAATTTCATTTGAAAAATTGATTGATACAATCAAAAAACTGACTTCGCTTGATGAAAATAGTTCTGTCGGTACGGTGTTTGTGCTGCATCGAAAAAATGTCCATGAACTGCGGGATTACGCTGATTTTGTGCTTGGATTGGGCGTAAAAAAAATAATGGTGAATAATTTGATGCCCTTTTCCGAAGAGTTCCAGGATCAGCATCTTTATTCGCCCCGGGGCAACAAGGAAGTAGAAGAAATTTTCTACCACCTCATTGAGCGAGTCGTTGCCAACGGGCAGCAACTATTTTTGCCGTACATGAAGCCGAAACAGATCGGCTGCCGCCAGGCGGAATCGCTGTTCATCGACATCAACGGCAATGTGGCGCCGTGCGATTATCTGGCAGTGAGTACGAATTTTTATTATTTCGGAAAACGCAAACAGGTCAAACCTGTCATTTTTGGCAATGTTTATCAGGACGATCCGCTCAAAATTTATCGCTCTAAACCATTTAAAAGATTTCGCCAACAGCAGCGCGTCGGCAAAAATCTGCCGGAATCGTGCCGATATTGTATTGATGCGTACGGGCTGATGTGTAGTCATCGGAGAGTGTACGGAGCAGTAAGTTAATCTACGGAGAATGAATTTTGCTGTAGAAAATTTCAACAAAATTTTCCGTTTTTCTTCATTTGAATATTTTTCTTGATTCTAATAGTTTTTTTTATTACTTTTGCCAATTCTTAACTATAATGCTGATTTTTAGAACAAGAAAATCAGACCGTGAAATTTTAAATCAGTCACTTTTTGATATTCTATCCCTGATTAAATGGGAAACCCATGACGAAAAAATGTAAAAAAAAATCAAGAAGATTCAGAATTTGCTCAATGCATCATATCCGGTATCATTGCCATTTTACCTTCCGATACATGTCGGATGTTGCCCCTACTGACTCCGGTGATAATTCTCCCCCTGAATGCGAATAATGCCGCAGCGGTTGGCGTTTTGTCTGTCAACAGCAGCGTATTTATCACGATTCGGTTCCATTAAAGCTCTCGATGATCACATTTAATATTTTTGAGGCCGTTCAGGTTCACGTGTGAAATGATTTTGCAAATTTTTGTCTGTTTCGTGCTGTTATTTTATTCACAAAGTAAGTCCTGAATAGCTGTGTTGTTCTCGCGCAATTTTAAGTGAGACTTTGATTTTGTTAGAGAATTAATCGATTTCAAAATATACATTTGAATGAACTTAGAGGAAAAGTATGCCAAAAACAAGACTAAAATGGATGATGATCGTCCTGTTAGTTCTGGTGGTTTTGATTGTGCCTTTGATTATTTTTGCGCCAAAGGCCAAAGTGCAGCAGGACGATCCATGGCTCTATATGCCGAAAAAGGTTTCGCACACAGATCATGCTCCGTTACTTCAGGGCCCTTTTGCTGACGGCCCTTCTGTCACGAAAAAATGTCTCGAGTGTCATCCCGCAGCCGGGAAAGAGATGTTGCACAACGTCCACTGGACCTGGTTGGGAAAACCGGTCCTGCTACCGGGACGCAAAGATTCGGTGAGAATGGGCAAAAAAGTGTCTCTCAACAATTTCTGTATTGGTATTCGCGGTAACTGGCCGCCGTGTACTGCCTGCCATGCCGGCTATGGCTGGTCTGATGCAAACTTTGATTTTTCCAATGAAAACAATATCGACTGTCTGGTTTGTCATGATCATTCCGGGCAATATGTCAAGGGCAAAAGCGGCATTCCGCCCAAAGATGTCGATCTGGTCGCTGCGGCGAAAAGCGTGGGCCGGCCGACAAGATTGAACTGTGGTAGCTGCCATTTCACCGGCGGCGGAGGAGACGCTGTGAAACACGGTGATTTGGATCGCAGTCTGGATTTTCCGCCGGAACGCGTTGATGTGCACATGGGAAAATACAATCTCGTTTGTGTGGATTGCCACAAAGGCGAGCACCATGAAATTCGCGGGCGACTAATGTCGGTGAGTGCGGACGATGAAAATCAGGCGTATTGTACGGATTGCCATCTGGAAAAGCCGCATAAAGATGAGCGACTCAACGCTCACACGGATGCCGTTGCCTGCCAGACCTGCCATATTCCCGAAGCAGCAGTAAAAGAAGCCACAAAAGTAGAGTGGGATTGGTCGGAAGCTGGCAAAAATCTTCCGGAAAATCCGCATGAATATTTGAAAATTAAGGGGAGTTTTGTTTATGAAAAAGGTCTGAGACCTGAATATCATTGGTTCAACGGGAAGAGCGATCATTATCTGTTGGGCGATAAAATTGATCCGAATAAAACGACTCTTTTGAATAGGCCCTTGGGCGACATCAATGACCCCAAGGCGAAAATTTTTCCCTTCAAAGTGCATCATGCGAAACAAATTTATGATAAAAAATACAACTATCTGCTTGTGCCCAAGACTTACGGCAAAGGCGGATACTGGACGGAATTCAACTGGCAAAAGGCTGCCAAATTGGGCTCTGAAGCGAATGGCATAAAATACAGCGGTGAATACGGTTTCGCGCGTACAGATATGTTCTGGCCGCTGTCTCACATGGTCGCGCCAAAAGAAAAAGC
>JAADFU010000039.1 GCA_013152715.1 Calditrichota bacterium | reverse complement strand
TTGCTTTTATTTTTAATAAAATCATTTTTTGCATCACGATAAATTTGTGCCCCGTATTCAGCGATCTTTTTTTTATCAAGCGGGGTTATTTTGGCAAGAGAAATTTTGGCTGCAAGCGGATCAATATCGAGTCCAATCCCTTTTCTGCTCGAGAAAAAAGCTTCGACAATTGTTGTCCCGGAACCCGCCATTGGATCCAAAACAATGTCAAAAGGGTCAGTTAACTGTTCAATAAATATTTTTGGCAATTGGGGAGGAAATTTTGCTGGAAAGGAGTGAAAATTGTGCGAAAAATAATCACTTCTCTGATTATGAAAATCTAAATTACTTTGCAGTAAATTTTTCAGTCTATTAAAATAATTTTCGGATAAAGGGATTTGAGGTTTGCTGCCGAATAGAGCCAATTGTTCTCTGACAACATTTTTATTATCATCTCGTTTCATTAAATAGATCAAGTCCCCTGTAAAAGCACTATGGGATTAGTCCTCAATCCCGTTTTTGGCAAATTATAATTATTTTCAGTGCCAAATACAAAAATTGATTAAATATAATTCAAAGGAACGGTGTTAAAAAAACCACTAATCTAAAACCGATACGAAAAACTCACCCGATTCAAATACCCAATCGCGCCATAGGAAGACAATGAATAATCAAACTGATAACTTCGCCAGAGCATGCCCAGTCCCAGCGACAAACCGGCAAACTGATCACCGGTGGCGCCGACTTTTTGATTTTTGCCATAGGAACTATATCCCAGACGCAGCCAGACATTTTGAGCAAGCGTAAATTCGCCGCCCACATTCAACTGAACATCGTCGTCAATATATTTGTTCGCAGAGATGCTGTATTCCAGAGGCAAATGGGCCAATTTTTTGGAAAAACCGACCACCACGTTCAGCGGCAGGGCGTCTTTGGAATCGATGAAAGCCGATACCGCGGTTCCCAGATTAAAAACTCCTACGCCGAAATTGAAATCCTGAATAAACGGAACGTGATAGATCATGCCCAGATCCATTGCCACTGCACTTGCGGAGTATTTGTCAATAGTAGAGTGAATGAATTTCGCCGAGGCACCGATGAGCAAATTTTTAGTCAGCCTTCTTCCCAGCGAAGTAGTCAAATAATAGCTGCCAGCATTAAATTTGCCCAACTGATTGCCATTAATGTCTGTCTCATCAAATTCGCCGTAGTCCATGTAATTTACTGAAACGGCAAATTGTCCCCAATTTTTAAACGATTGGCTGTACGCAGCAAAACCGGACTGAAAATCGAGCACATGATTTAAGTAGGAAGCCGACGCCACACGGCCCTTGATTTCCGCGAGGCCGGCCGGATTAAAATAGATACTATGAATATCGCCAGAGAAAGAAACGAATGCCCCGGACATGGCGCTCGGCCGTGCACCAGGAAATGTGCGCAAAAAATGGAATCCTGCGGCAGTGGAATTTTCTGCGGCATTGGTGACTGACACACTCACAAATAGAAGCGTGACAGCGGCAAGGATGGAAAATTTTTTCATAAAAACTCCGGAATATTTTTCAATTGTGATGTTGCAAATTTATGTAATTTTTAAACGTATCGAATAAATCGATGTTCCCTCTCAAATACCATTGCCCAAAAGTGTTACAAAATATGTTCCATTTCCACAACCTTACAAAGGTTTTTAACCTTTGCCAGGTTAAACAAAAGAACCCGATTTCAAAAAAACCGGGTCTCATTCATCATGCGAGCCACCGAACGGAATCGAACCGTTGACCTTCTGATTACGAATCAGGCGCTCTACCATCTGAGCTACGGTGGCTTTTTCCATTTTTTAACGCCCGCAAATTTACAAAAATTTTTTCATTAAATCAAGAGAAAAATGTTCCAAATTTGCTCTAATATCAGTTTGTCGCTTTTTTTACGGGGCTTGGAATTCGTCAAAGACGACGTGTCCTTCAAGGGGAAAAGCAATCCATCTCAAAAAATGAAAAAAATTTGAATCAATTTCAAACTCTTTTCGTATAGAAGACTAAACAAAATTTGCAGATTCGAGGGGAGATGACTCAATTCTAATCGACTCGAACAAAGAGCAACGAAAATTATGAAAAAATCGAACCAGGCATATCACGAAAATTTCCGGAAAATCGCCCTCGATGGAAATGAAGAACTAACCTTTCGCTTGAAAAGCACAACGGACCAGATCACACGAATGGTTCAGGAATTGGACAAATGGTTAGATAAATCAAAATGTTGTTCATCCCGGGAAAAAAGCGAAATTTTGACAGCTCTTTCTGAGGCGCTGGCAAATGCGATCATCCATGGGAATAAAAACGATCCTGACAAAATTGTTGATTTGAAAATCAGAAGACAGGGAAATCAACTTCAGATTCTTGTGCAAGATCAAGGAAAGGGATTTGCTCCCCAAAAACTCGCTGACCCAACCAAACCGGAGAATCTGCGTCGGAAAAACGGCAGAGGAATTTATTTGATGAAAATTTTCATGGATGACGTGAAGCTCCAGCGAACAAAAAAGGGCATGAAAGTGATCATGAAAAAAAAACTTTCCGCCAGAGAAAAGTAGCGTGACCAATATTTCCTCCATTTTGGTTTCTCAATAAACAAGGCTTTGTGAGAGTCCCTCCGTCTCATAAAGCCTTGTTATTTTAGAAATTATTTTTGTTTGTAACTAAATATTCTCCTCAACATAGTCCCTGACTTTTAGCAATATCTCCGGTTCAGCTTCGTAAGGCACAATCCCGCTGCCGATGACAACATTCTCTCGAATTTTTGCCAATTCCAACACACGATCCACTTCGCGAAAGACATCTTCATCGCTGTGTCTCACCAAAACTTCAGGATTCATGTTAATGCGCACCAGCGTGTCGGAATATTTTTTCATTTTTTCCATAAAATTTTTCTGATCGGTCTCATAGGGACAAATGACATAACCGGCGCCGATGGTCATGATCAGATCGATGATCGGCGCCGTGTCGCCGCCCATGATGCAGGCCACCGGATGCCCAAAAATTTCCTCCGCGGTTTGCACCATTTTTTTCAGCCCCGGCAAGACCACGTCGGAAAAAATTTGCGGCGAAATGAGCGGCGGCGTTGCCGAAGATTCAAAAAAACTAATATCCAGATCGTTTGCCCGAATGTAACGGGCGAAAATTTCCTGCCCTTCAATCAGGCGCTCCAACGCAACAGACACATTGTCGGGATTCATAATTGATTCCATGAGCAAATTTTCCATGCCCAAAAGCTGGCTGGCGATGGAAAAAGGCCCGCTGACCGGAATTCGTACGTCGGCTTCGCGAAAAATATTTTTGATTTCCAGAGCCGCTTCGATGACATCACTGATTCTGCCGTCCTTTTCCGGTTCAAACAAAGGCACATCAGCAATCTCTTTCGCCGACGAAAAAAACGGCTGTCTGATGGTGGGTATTCCCGTGCCTTGCGGCGGATCAACCACAGCGCCGTAGGCTTCGGCCTCTAAATTGTAGATGTCAATTCCCACCACAATCGGCGTGTGGCGGTAAATCCGATAGGCTTCCGCATGTGCCTGAGCCAACAAATTCTTGTCGCGGGAAACTTCCCACGGCGTTTTTCCGATCACGCGTGCCGCGTGTTCGTAAATAACAGGTGCAAATTTCGAAATTTCCATTTATGCCTCTTCAGATTCATTTTTCACAGAATTTTTAATGTTTTAATTTCAAAAGGCTGAAAATCGATTTCCACAATTCCTTCATCGCTGGCAGAAATTTCTCTGATCACATTTTCCGTCAAATCAGTCTCAAAAATTTTCTCAAAAGGCAGCGCAATTTTCAGCTTGACGCGCTCATTTTGATTTTCCGCTTCGCACAAGCGCAAAATCGTTCCCGCATCATCTTCCGCTTTTTTGACCGCTTCGATAATTACATCGGGCGAATCTAATTCAAAAAAACTGTTCTGCCCGGTCAGATCGCCGTTCTCATTTTCCGCAGCGAAAATCTGCAGCGGCACGTTCAACCCGTACGCCGCTTTGTTCACTCCACCAGTGCGATGATTTCCCGGATGCGGAAAAAGCGAATACACAAATTCGTGCTCCCGTTGATCCGTGTAAGCATGATGCGCTTCGCCTGGTTTCACGTCTTCATCCTTGACAACAGCCTGCCCGGGATAAGGCACGCTGCGCAGCAAATTCAGCTCAAGCACATTTCCTTTGACGCGATAGCCGTACTTGGAATCGTTCAACAGCGCCACGCCGTAATCGTCCTGGGACAAATCCGCCCATTTCTGCGCCGGAACCTCGTCCTTTGCCAAATCCCAACTCGTATTTTGATGCGTGGGACGAAAATAATGACCAAATTGGATTTCGTACGCCGCTTCTTCTGCGTGCACATTGACGGGAAATTGCACTCGCAGCATCGATTTGATTTCGCGCCAGTTCAATTTTGTCTTAAAATCAATGCGCCGGCTGCCCTCAAAAAGTACAATTTCCTGCTCCAGCGTCGAGTTCCCCAAGCGAAATAACTGCTTCAGCGAAACTTTGGGACCATCAACCGCCATTTCGCTTTTTTCTAATTGCATTTTTCTCGGCGGAATGTCGCGATAATTCAAAGGAATATCCCAGGCATCGCCATCATCGTGGTACAGCAGCAATTGATTCGCCTGCTCGTTTTCAGGGACAATTTCTCGGCCAAATTCCTTGTCAAAAATCGAATCAATCGTACCGTCCTCGGCAAAACGCAGACGCAGGAGGTCATTTTCAATGGAATTTTCACTCAAATTAACTTCATCGGAAATCGCCGCGCCGCCGGAAAAATCTTCGACGATGTATCCCAGAGCCGGCACAGTGACTTGGCGCCAATTATTTCCGAATTTCACCCATTCGGTGCGCTGCCAGGAAAGGGAATTGAAAATCACCGCCGCTTTCACGCTACCACCGGCGTTGACTTTTTTTGCCAGAGAGCGATAGGCTTCTTCTGTGATTTTTCTGGTTTCTTCCAGCAATTTTTCGTAGCGCGCCAGCGATTCATCGTAAACCCGCTTAATGGACGAACCCGGCAAAATGTCGTGAAATTGATACAACAGCGTCTCTTTCCAGATTTTTTCCAATTTTTCCTGCGGATATTCGCCGCCGACAACTTTTCTCGCCAAAGAACACGCCCATTCCGCTTCCCGCAGCGCGATTTCCATTTTCCTGTTGTACCACTTGTTTCTGGCATTCGTCGTGAATGTCCCCTGATGTCGCTCCAGATAAAGTTCGCCAACCCAGCGCGCGAAATTTGCCGCATCCTTTTTCCAAGATGCAAAAAAATCCTGCGCCCGTCGCTGCGTTACCGTCGGCAACCCGGCCAAATTTTTCATCCGCTGAAGCCGTTCCAGATGTTCAGCGCCGGGACCGCCACCGCCGTCGCCGATACCAAAAACCAAAAGCGCCTCTTCGGAAACATCTTTGTCCTTGTAATTTTTCTCAATTTTTTTAATAGCAAAAGGGCTCGCCTGACTGTTGTAAGTTTCTTCAGGCAGCATGTGCGTAAGAACCGAAGTTCCGTCAATTCCTTCCCAAATGAACGAATGGTGCGGAAAAACATTGATCAAACTCCAGGACAACTTTTGCGTCATGAAATAATGCACGCCGGCTTTTTCCAGAATTTGCGGCAGCGCAGCCGTGTAGCCAAAAACGTCAGGCTGCCAGAGATGATCAATTTCAACGCCGAATTCCGCCTTGAAAAATTTTTTGCCGAAAAGCAATTGGCGGACAATGGCTTCCCCGCCGGGAAGATTAGTGTCAAATTCCACCCAGGAAGCGCCCAGCGGTTCAATTCTCCCGGCGGCGACTTTTTGCTTGATTTTTTCGTACAGAGTTGGGTAGTGAATTTTCATCCACTCGTACAATTGCGGTTGACTGGCGCCGTAAATGTAATCCGGGTAGCGTTCCATGAGTTCAAGCGCCGTGGAAAAAGTCCGCGCGCCCTTGCGGATCGTCTCTCTGACAGGCCACAGCCATGCCAGATCCAGATGCGCGTGGCCAACGGCGGAAATTTTCAGTGACGGGTCCCCGCCTTTTTTCAGCAGCTCTCCGGACAACTCCGCACGCGCACGAGTGAGATAATTTTCGTCTCCTGCCGCAAAAATGTTTGCCGCAAGATTCAGCGCGCGCAAAATCCGCTGTCGCCGCGCACTGTCTTCGGGGGTAACTTTCATTAAATCCAGCAGAACTTCAAAATCGTAAAACAAAGCGCGCGCTTCGTCATTGCAAACAGCAATCGCGGCCTGTTTTATTGTACCGTTTTCTTTCACAAATCCAAACAAATCATTGCACGCTGCGTCCGCCCAGACAGCGACGATTTCGCCGCCATTGGCCCGTTCCGAAAATTGCAACACCCGCTTCCCGGGACCGCCGAGCCGGTCATCAAATCCGGAGCTCACATTTGTCAGCCCGCGAACGGGAACGCCGTTCTCATCAAAAATGCACATCTCTCCGTTCACATCCAGCAGCAGCACAATTTTCTCCCCGGCAGCGCTGGCAGGAACGCGGCCGGTGAAATGGAACCAGGCGCAATCGAACAAATCACCCCATTTGTCGCCGAGGCGAAAAACTTCTTCCTCGCCCTCGCTGCGCTGCGCGTACGGCAGCGGCTCTTTCGAACGCCAACCTCTGATCTCCAGCGGCGCAATTTCCGTGTACATTTTCTCTCTGATCTGTTCCAAAATCTGATCTAACTGATTCACCGTGTACTGATAAAATCTCGGCATGAATTACCCTTTCTGTCTCTTATCCCAATCCAAATTCAGCATTACTTTTAAGCATCAAATATAGCAAATTTTCCCAATATTGCAAAGGAAAAATGAGAGAAAATTGTAAAACCTTTGCTGCGCGTGGAATCTTGAAACCGCTGAAGCAGTTTGTTGGTCACATGGGCTGATTTAGGCTCTTCATTTTTGAACAAACACCACAATTTATTGTGTGTGAGAAATAGTTCAGTCAACAGCTTCAGCGGGTTCCATACTCACAACTGAGGTTTTACAGAAAATTAAAAAGGTTGGACACAAATTTGCTTTTATCTAAAAAAAATTTGCCAACAATGACCACAAAATCATCGAAAACGAAGAATTTTATTTTTTTTATTGACATTTTTGGATTTCTGTGCTATATTAATGATAATATCCCGACTGCCCTTATCCCCAAGCAGAGGAAACCATGCCGAGCAGCGATGCGAAAATTGCACAAAATGCCAAGCCAAAACTACTGCAACAGCTTCGCACAGTCATGCAAACGAAACACGATAGTTACTTTCCCGAGCAGACACCAATTCATAATGTGGAAAAAAAATATCAGGATATTGGTTCGCAAAGCCGGCGGCAAACGGATTGGAGAAAAAAATTATCGCAACTCCTTTAGATTGCACTCATGAACTTATACCTGCAAAATCGAATAATCAAATTACGAAATTGTCTAAAAATAGACAAGATCTTGGCGGGTGTTGGGAAGCCAATATTATGTTAGCTGTATTCAATATATGTACATAGGATTTCATATGTTATTTTTTAACTTGGAGAACTAACAAAATGAATTTGACATTACCAAGTTATTTTCGTCTTGTCAATTTTTACAATAAGACGCCAAAAGAACAGATTAAATATATTCTTTTTTTTGTTACAGTTGTAGCAGAATTGCGTAAGAATATGACTCCCAAAATTATAACTCACAGACTGAATGACCAAGGACAACAAATATCAGAAGAAGAAGTTAAATCAATAATAGAAAATGATACATACAATTTCAAACTTTCTGAACATATCGATTTAAGAGATAGAAAAAAAGGAGAAAAAGCATATGAAATTGCTCCTAATGAAAAGAAAAGAATGATAAAAGAAGTCAATTTAGCATTTGCTCGAATAAATTCTTGGAAGAAGCCAATGAATATAATATTTATTCTTTTAAGTATTCTCTGCTTAATAATACTTCTAACAATCATAGGATATCATGTTACTACAAGTAAAGAGATTGCTGACTTATCGTGGAACCAATATAAATCACGGATAAGATTTAACGAAATTAGTTCCACAGAAAAAGCAAAATATTTGCTATATTTTGTAACTGAACATATAAAATTCAGACAGGATATGACACCTTTTGTAATTAGTAATCGGCTTTTTGATTTAGGATATGGAAAAATTTCGCCTCAAGAAATTGAAAAATACTTTAGATTAAATAATGATAAAATAATTCCGTCTGGCAGAAAAAATGCATATAAAATAAGTTTAACAGAAAAAAAAAGAATTTTGGGAGAACTTGATTTAAAAATTCCAAAAGGTGAAGGCACTATTTCAGTAAATTGGATGTTAAAACAT
>JAADFU010000038.1 GCA_013152715.1 Calditrichota bacterium | reverse complement strand
AAAATAGTTACGGATTCAAAAGACTGAGGTTGAAAGCAGAAAGGACTGATGAAATGCTTTATCCACAAAATAATCGATGTCGTGTTGCGATTGATTTGTCGGATTTCTGGGAAATAAAAGTGCCAAAACAACAGGATGAAAATGAGGAAAATTTTTTTCGGGGATTTGAGGCTGATTCATTTTGTGGGGTTCCTGGCAGTTGGAATGAGCAGCTTGCTGAACGTGGATTAATGAATTACATCGGCAAAATTTATTATCAAAAAGAATTTGTTTTGTCCAAAAATTTTCGCGGCAACAGAATTTTGTTGCGTTTTGGATCGGCAGATTATCGGGCAAAAGTCTGGGTGAACGGCAAAGAAATCGGCGGACACGAAGGGGGATTTTTGCCATTCACTTTTGACATTACCAACGTTGTCGATTTTGAGCAAGCAAATCTCATTGTTGTCTGCGTGGACAATTCGCTCAATCACGACACTATTCCGCAGGGTGTCACACAGGATGACTACCTGAATTTTCACAAAGCGCGCCATCAAACTTTTCCGCCGACAGTGTTTGATTTTCTCACCTTTGGCGGGTTGAACAGGCCAGTGAAAATTGCCATTGTGCCGGAAAAATACTTTACTGAGTTTGAAGTAAAAACTTCGATTGAGGGAAGCGTTGGGATGATCGAATTCAAATCATTCATCAATCGTTTTTTTAATGGGGGTAATGTTTCCGTTTCGCTGTGGGAAAAAGAAACACAAATCCAACAACAAAAAATTGAATTAAGAGAAAATATGAGCGCTGGTGATTTTGTTGTGAAAAATTGCCATTTTTGGAGTCCCGACGATCCATTTTTGTATAAATTAAAATTTGAACTCTTTGAAAACAGCGAGTTTGTTGATGAATATTCTCTGGAAGTTGGTGTCCGCGAAATTTCCTGGGACAACAATCATCTCTATTTGAACAAAGAAAAAATATTTTTGCGCGGTTTTGGTAAACACGAAGATTTCCCGGTGCTCGGGAAAGGGCTTTCCTTCCCTGTAATTGTCAAAGATTTTCAACTTATGAAATGGATTGGCGCTAACTCTTTTCGTACGTCGCACTATCCGTACGCGGAAGAAATCATGCAATTGGCGGATCGAATGGGCTTTTTGGTGATCGCCGAAGTGCCAGCGGTGAGCCTCAATTTCCGTTTCGTCACAGAAAAGACACTGGAAAATCACAAAAAAGCGCTGCGGGAACTCATCACCCGGGACAGAAATCATCCCTGCGTGATCGGTTGGAGCGTGGCGAACGAGCCTGGCATCTGGGGCGAAGACGAATCAAATTCGGAGAAATCTCATAAGTATTGGCAAGAAATTTTTCAGTATACACGTGAATTGGACCCGACAAGACCGTTGACGCTGCCAACTTATCCTCACTGGAAGGAGAAAGATCCGGTTTACAAGTATTGCGATATTATTTCGCTGAATCGTTACTGGGGCTGGTACGAGATTCCGTCAGACCTGGACAAAGTCGAAAAAAAGTTGAAAGCGGAAATTCAAAAACTTCATGACAAATACGACAGGCCGATTTTGATGACCGAGTTCGGAGCCGACACCATTGAAGGTCTTCATGCGACCTATCCCCAGCTTTTTACCGAAGAATACCAAACCTCGCTCATCATGAAGTATTTTGAAGTCATCGAATCTTTTCCGTTTACTGTCGGCGAGCATATTTGGAATTTTGCCGATTTTCGCACCGCGCAACATTTCAGGCGCGTTGTTTTGAACAAAAAAGGCGTTTTCAATCGCCAGCGCGATCCGAAATCCGCGGCGTTCGTCATTCGCAAGCACTGGCGTGGCGAAAAATAGACTTTCTCATAAACCCGTACGGATTGACTCCAATTTTTGTGCAGAGTTAAGGCAGCAGCCTTGGGAACCCAATGGTTAAATTTCAAAAAAGCGATCATAGATTATTTGAGGACCAGAAAATGAGACGAAATCAATCTTTTTTATGGAAGCAAATCAAATTTTTGTTATTTCTCACTTTTTCATCGCTCTCTTTTTTATTGTTATTCGGCTGCCAGAGGTCGATTGACAAAAAGGTTTTTCTCAAAGGTCCCTATTTGCAAAATGTAACAACAGACGGCATTACTGTAATGTGGGAAAGCAAGACGCCTTGCCTTGGCACAGTATTTTACAAATCCGAAGGTACTGATTTTCGGAAAGTTGTTGAGCTACGAGAAGCGAAAATTCACGAAATCAAAATTGAAAATTTGACTCCGGAAACAGAGTATGCCTATTTTGTGGCCTCGAACGGGGTGAAATCCCCGAAATATTCATTCAAAACAGCAGTGCGGAAAAACTCGCCATTTTCTTTTGCAACGTATGGGGACACTAAACATGGGCCTTTTAATTATCGAAAAATCGCCAAACTCATTTCTGAAAAACATCCGAATTTTGTGATTCACAACGGCGATTTTGTTGAGCGCGGAGAAATTTACAAACAATGGGAGAAATTATTTTTTACGCCGGCGCGGGACATGCTGGCGCATATTCCTCTGTTCGGCGCCATTGGCAACCATGAAGACAATTCCAGTTACTATTACCAATTCTTTTCGTTTCCTGGCAATGAAAGATGGTATTCATTTGATTTTGGCAACGCTCATTTCATTATTCTGGATACAAACGATGGGGTTCTTTACGAAAACAGCGAGGAGTACAACTGGCTCATTCACGACTTGCAAAACAATCATGCCACCTGGACAATTGTAAGTTCTCATCATCCGCCGTTTACTGCGGGCGGCAATTACTATCGCAACAGCAGACTGGAATTGAAAAAATTGCTTCATCCGCTCATGGAAAAGTACGGCGTGGATCTTGTTTTGAGCGGCCACGATCACAACTATGAACGGACAAAACCAATTTCCGGGAAAAAAAGTAAGCACGCGGTGACTTATGTCGTGTGCGGAAACGGCGGCACGCCCATGCGCTACATTGGCTGGCGCGAGTGGACGCAATACGCGGAGCGAGTATTTGGCTTTGTGCTTGTTCACATCGATGGCTCCAGGCTCCATTTTCAGGCGATAAATATCAACGGCGAAGTTATCGATGAATTTACTCTGGACAAGTCCAATCCCGAATCGGTGGCTGCTTATTTGAAAAACAGGGTTTATCTCGAGGATATTGACGACCATGTTGTGGCGACAAAAAATTACCATAAAGGACGAAAGCTGCTGAAAAAGCACAATTACGAGGAAGCCGTCGGTTATTTGCAGAAAGCCTATGCCGCAGATTCCACCTGCATCGAAGCGCTGTCTGGATTGGCGAGATGCTATTTTGAATCCGGGAAAATCGATTCTGCGATCTTGCTGGCGAAACGCGCGGTTCAAAAAAAACCGAATTATCCGCACAGCTATGAAGTTTTGGTTGATATTTTCAAATCAAAAAAAGAATACGACAAAGCTATTGAGTGGTGCAAAAAATGGTACGTTTACGAACCAGACAGTCCGGATGCGAACAATGAGATTGCCGACATTTACAAAAAGCAGAAAAAGTATGACCTGGCGATTGCCGAAATGAAGAAAGCAATTGCCATCAATCCGGCGGATTCGGATTTGTACATCGATCTCGGCGGGTTGTACGAAAAAGTGAATAACAGAAAAAAAGCGCTGCAAGCTTACCGCAAAGCAGTTGAGTGGTATCTTGATGAAAAAGATGATAAAGACATTGCCGAAGTGAAGGCTAAAATTGAAAAATGGGCTAACAATTGAGGTGAGCGCAAAGCAATTTCTGCGATAGAAATATGATGGCATTAAAGTGTGCTGCACCTTCCAGGTGCGGTTCACTTTTGTCGCTGGATTTAATCCGTAAATATTTTATCACTCAATTAATTTCAGGGATAAAAAGCTAACGCTTAAATCTCATCAATTTTTTGAAATGTGTAGAAATCGTTAATTCGCTGGAAAATGTTCATTAAACAACATGAGATCTATGTTTTTGAGGCAAAGCATTTCCAAGAAAAAAAGAACTGTTTTCTCTCTTGTCCTTTTCTCTTTTTTGCTGACATTGTCATGCGGCAATGGTACTCGGGAAAAAATAAATCTCAAAAAAGAATATCTGACGACACTGAGAGAATTGACTGCGGCGCTGATAAACTTGCAGATCAGTGATTCACGCGATACAAATTTTGGCGCGCTGCAATGCCCATCGTGCGATGTTTTGCACACCCGGGCAGCGGAGGCAGTTTATCCTTTTGCCGTTATTTACAAAGAGACCGGCGACAAAAAATATCTCAGTGCGGCGAAAAATTTGGGCGATTGGCTCATCGACCAGCAGCAGCCGGACGGATCCTGGCAAGAAACTCCGGAAGAATGGACCGGCACGACCACAGACCAGTTGCTGATGATGGTTTCGGCTTATCAGATTTTGAAAAATGAAATGTCGGAAGCGGAACAACGCCGCTGGGAACACGCCTGTCGTGCGGCAGCACGTTATTTGGTAAAAGTAATGTCACCACAATTTGCCAGCATCAATTATTGCGCGACGACAACTGCTTCACTATCGACGATGTACAGATATTTTCCCGATAAAATTTATCTTGAAAAAGCAAAAAAACTGGCGCATCAGGTAATTGCTAAAATGAACGAGGACGGCTTTATTAATGCGGAAGGCGGCAGGATTTACGGCAACAAATATGGCGCTGACATCGGCTATGAAATGGACATGTCGCTCTGGGGGCTCGGCTTGTACGCCCGGCTGACTGGCGACAAAGTTGTCGAAGAAAAAGTGAAGCAGTCGCTGCAAAATCACCTTTATTTTGTTTATCCCAACGGCGCGATTGATGGTTCCTGGGGCATTCGATCGAACAAGTGGACAATGTTCGGGAGCGCCACTGCGGATGGGTGTCAAATTTTGTTTACGCTTTTCGCCGCAGAAGATTCTCGCTATCCGGCTGCGGCAATTAAAAACTTGCGTTTTCTTAAATCCTGCATGAAAAATGGCATTATTGGTTATGGACCGCAGTACTGGGAAATTTTTGCTGATCCTCCGTGCGTTTATCCCACTGTCATGCGGGCAAAAAATCTGGCGATGGCAACAGAAATTGCCGACAATGACAAAATAGAATTGCAAAATCTCCCCTCTGAAAATGTTGGCATGGTGCGTTATTTTCCAAGCATGAATGTGATTGTTACTCGCACAAAAAATTTCATGGCGACCGTCACTGCCTACAATTACAAAGATTTGAAAAGAAAAGAAAAATCCAAATACATGCATCGCCCGGCAGGAGGTTCGATATCGCATCTGTGGGCCGAGGGTTTCGGGCCTTTGCAGATTTCCAGCCAGACAGAATATCGTCGCTGGGAGCCGATGCACTTTCCTGATGTGGGAGAAATAAAACCTCTGACCCCGCGCATTGAATTTGAGAATGAAAATGGCTATTTCACCAATTTGTACGAATTTGACGGCAGACTTTCTTTTGAAAAAAACGAGAATGGCGCGACCGTGGCAGTAACGACAAACGGCGAATTATGCGACAAATTTCTTTTCCCCGGCGGCGTTGCCTATCAATGGACGCATGAGTTTTACGATGATAAAATCGTTCACATCGTAAAGTTGCGCTACCACAGCGTCAAACCGGAAGTGGCAGTTGTGGAGCCATTTGTTTTTGAGCAGGGGACGGAATTCAGAAAAGTAGATGAGCAGAGGATTGAAATTTCCGGAAAAGGAAGAACTTTTGTGTTTGAACTTTTGGCTGGCGAAGCGGAAATTGAATTGGGCAAAGACGCGGAAAAGTATTGGGCAGTCTATCCGGCAGTGCGCTGTTATCCGATCTTGTTGAAAATTTTGCCGCCGGAACAAGGATTTGAGCGAGAGGTGAAATACAGGATTTCGACAAAATAAAAAATAAATAGTTAACTGCTTCAGCAGTTTTGATTTAGATTTATTACTTAATCGATTACCAACTTTTCGGAATTGCGCCCATATAAAACGAAGAAAGAAGGAGAAACTTTGAAAACACAATTACCAAAAAATAGATTTTCTCGATCTTTTTCTGTCTTCTTTTTAATGATCATTTTCGCGGCAGTTTTAACTTGTACCAAGGACTCGAATGATGCTTTCAACGCACAAACAGCCCGCGCGCGCTTGGAGACGATTGCGGCAAAAACCATGAAAATGTACGAAGCAGTAAAAGACACGAATTTGCTGCCGCGAACTGTAAATCTGGACGGAAACCTGCGGTTAGTGCCGTCCAGCGACTGGACCAGCGGCTTTTTCCCCGGAATTTTGTGGTATGTTTATGATTACACCAAAGACAAAAAATTTCTTCAGGCTGCCATGCGTGAAACGGCACTGCTGGAGCCGGAGCAGTTCAATACCGGCTCTCACGATGTCGGTTTTATGATGTTCTGCAGCTACGGAAACGGCTTGAAATTTACCGGCGATGAAAAATTTAAGCCAATTTTGATCCAATCAGCTAAATCATTGATAACAAGATTTAATCCGAAAGTTGGCTGTATTAAATCATGGAACAACTCTCGCTGGGAATTTCCTGTGATCATTGACAATATGATGAATCTGGAACTTCTTTTCTGGGCTGCGAAGGAAACGGGCGATTCGACTTTTTATCAAATTGCAGTTTCGCACGCAAATACAACGCTAAAAAATCACTTTCGCCCCGATAACAGCAGTTTTCACGTTTTAAGTTACGATACTCTGACGGGTCAGGTCGTCGCCCGGAACACGCATCAGGGTCTGGCAGACAGCTCTGCCTGGGCACGAGGCCAGTCCTGGGGATTGTACGGTTTTACGATGGCATTTCGCGAGACAAAAAATCTTGCTTATCTGGAGCAGGCAACAAAAATTGCTGATTTCATCATTGACCACAAAAATCTCCCGGCGGATAAAGTTCCCTACTGGGACTACGATGCGTCGAACAGTCCGAACACGCATAGAGATGCATCGGCAGCAGCAATCATGGCTTCGGCATTATTGGAATTAGCTCAATTTTTACCGGAAAATCAGGGCGAAAAATATTTTCGTTTTGCCGAAGAATTGTTGGCTTCGTTATCTTCGGAAAAATATTTTGCGGCTGAAGGCGAAAATCAAAATTTTATTCTCAAACATTGCACGGGCAACAAGCCCCGAAACAGTGAAGTGGATGTTCCTTTGATTTATGCGGATTATTATTACACTGAAGCATTAATCAGATATCTCAAATTTTACGGAGAGAAAAATTGAAAAAATATCTTGTAGCGTTTTGGTTGATTTTTCTGGCTTCGAGCGTGTACAGCCAGACTTTTCTTTCTCAAATTTCACTGGCGCAAATCGACTCTGCTTTGACAGCAGCAGGGCCATGGCGACCGGCGCCGACTATAGAAAATCGCCGAGCGTTTGAAAAGATACCTTCTCCAGTTGCGGAAAAAATAGTTGCGGAAGCCGAAGAAGTGAAAGATTACGACTGGCCTATTTTAATGGCTACGCTTTATCTCGATTACGCCCGAACCGGAACGCGTACAAATTACAAAAAATTGTACAAACAACGACGCGAAAATCTTTGCAAGCTGGTTTTGGCGGAATGTATCCGAAATGACGGAAAATATCTGGATCAAATTGCTAACGGAATCTGGGCGATTTGCGAAGAAACCAGTTGGGTCGTTCCGGCTCATGTGGCTTATTTTCATGATCCGGTGGGATTGCCCAACATCGAGGAGCGTCATGTTGATTTATTTGCTGCGGAAACCGGGGCAACGCTTTCAATGATAAAATATTTGCTGGGTGAGAAATTGGATTCGGTAAGCCCGCTCATTCGAAAAAGGATTCAAAAAGAAGTTAAAGAACGAATTCTTGAGCCAAATTTGCAGCATACAGATTTCAGATGGATGGGCTACGACAAAACAGGCCGTCGCCCAAATAACTGGAATCCCTGGATTTGTTCCAATTGGCTGCAGTGCATTTTGCTTTCAGACGATTCCACCAGTTACAAGGCAAAACAAATTCATAAATTGATGGAAGTGCTCAATAATTTTGTGGCGCCCTATCCGCAAGACGGCGGCTGCGACGAAGGCGCGAATTATTGGCGCCGAGCAGCCGGATCGCTTTTTGATGTCAACGATATGCTTCACAGCGCGACAGCGGGAAAAATTAGTTTTTACAATCAGCCGCTGATCAAAAAGATGGGACAATATCTCTACAAAATGTGGATTGACGGAAATTATTTTGTCAATTTTGCCGATTGTCATCCTGAACTGACTCCCGAACCGACACTGCTTTATTGCTTTGGCAAAAAAATTAAAGACCCCAATTTAGTCGCGTTGGCTGTTCACTTTGCCAAAACGGAAAAATTTTCTTTATC
>JAADFU010000037.1 GCA_013152715.1 Calditrichota bacterium | reverse complement strand
GCGTTGTATTTTTTTGTCACAAAGGCGTACTGGATCTGCGTTTCCCTGCCTAATAATTTGAAAATGTAGCCGCCGCCAAATGCCGGTGCGCAGTCGTTGATTCCTCCGCGGAGGAAAATATTTTCCATTAATTGCGCTTCTGTTCCCAGCGAAAAACGCCAGCCGAAAAGTTCGCTGTTTTCCACGTCCGCTGCGATGAGTAACCAGCGGTAGGGAAAATTTGTTGCTACACCGAAACGAAAAGTCATGGGAAAGCGGTCGATTTTTTCGATATCCCGCTCCCACAATTTGTCGGTTTTCCAGTCGTATTTGGCGTTGATATTTTTCACTACAGCGCCGAAAGATAAATTTTCAAAGGGGCGAAACAAGACACCCAGATCCAGGCCCAGGGCAGTCGTGGAAATGGTCGCGTTATCGTCGCCCATGTCCGGAAATCGATTGTACAAAACTCTGCCCGTAAAGCCCACGGACAACGATTTCAGGGGCATCACGCCGAAAGAGAAGGCGAACGAATTTTCCGCATTGGAAAAATCCTGGTAATGATTTCCCGCAAAATCGCGACCGTCGATGTTGTCCACGCCGGCGTGAATCCAACTCACAGCGAGACCGCCGTTAATGGCGCTCTCGCCGGTTTCTTCGTCAACTTTCGGACGAATTCCCGTGGCGAAACCGATGTAATTGAAATTTCTGTCCAGTGAAAGAAAGCGATACGACAGCGTCAATTGCCGATGTTTCAGCAGAGGAATCCCTGCCGGATTGTAATAGCTCGCCAGCGTACCTTCTGCAATTGCCGTAAACGCATTTCCCATGGCGGTGGCTCGCGCGCCAAGTCCCATGCGCAAAAATGACCCGGCGTAGTAGCCGTCCACGGCGCCAGCCTGCCCTGCAAGCAGGAATGCTGCGAGAGTTATTATCAGAAATGATAAACTAATTTTTTTCATTGTGATTTCCCTTTAATAGTGTTCCGAGTCTCGCGTTTTGAGTTTCGAGTTTTCTGTGGGATATGAAATGGTTAAAAAACGTAAGTCCAATTTTTTTAATCAACAATGATTAATTTTCCCCAATATTTTCCGTCGCCGGACAATTCCAATTGATAAAAATAGACACCGTTCGCCAGCAAATTTCCGTCATCGTCGCGACAATTCCAGGCAACGGACGCATCGCTGTTCCCGGACCAACTGCCGCCGTCAATGGTAGTAATCAGCTCCATGGCAAAGTCAAACACGCGAATTTTGGCGTGCGTGGCATTTTTTGTATTAAACTGAAACCGCACAAATCCGTCATTGCCCACCTGATTAAATCTCATCGGCGTGAACGGATTGGGATAGGCATAAACTCGAGGTTCGCCAGCGACTCCCGGTTTTACAAATGCGCGAATCAGATTCCAGTTGACTCCGCCGTCCGCGGAAACAGCCAATCCGTCCGAAGAGCCGACCCAGAGCGCGTGATTTGGCTGGGGCGTGATCGCCACAGCGTAAAATTCCGTCGCGTAGATTTTTTCCGGCGAATCCGCGTCCCGGATTTGCGGGTAAACATCCCAATTCTGGCCGCCGTCCGGAGATTTCCACAATCCGCTGTCAGTCACGGCGTAAACTGTTTCGCCGTCAAAGGCAAAATTGTAGGTAAATTTCCCGCGCAAAAAAGTGTCCCAGGTTCTGCCGCCGTCAGCAGTTCTTGAAATAGCGCGAAATTCGTCAGGGTCTTCAGCGTTATTTGTCGCCGCCCAGATAATTTTTTGCCCGTTAAGTTTTTGCACATCCAGCGCCACGACAAAATTGCCGGAAATCGGTGCTTCGCCGTGCTGATGGTTGAAAAGCATCTCCGTGGGCCAGGTCTCGCCGCCGTCGTAGGAGACATTAATCCCGCCCGCTGTTCCGACCCAAAGCGTGTCTCCCATCGCCAACAACGAAAAAACGCGATGGCTAAGATATTCATCGGGATTGAAATTGTAACCGTCGGGCGGACGCACGAGCCAGGTTTTTCCCATGTCCGAAGATTTCATCAAACCGCCGCCAAATGCCGCGACCCAGACCGTGGAATCAATAATCGCGATGTCGTAAATGACATTATTGACAATTGTCCAGTTCGGCGCCGGGAAAGGCTGCGGCAGATGCGTCCAGGTTTTCCCCAGATCAGTGGAATAACTAATTCCGCCGCCAATTGCTTCGTGCTTTTCCAAAATTACCGAATCAAACGCCGTAGCGACCCAGACAGTGGAATCTTTCACGGCGATGGCTGAGATGCCGCCTTTGCCGATCCCCTGTTTTTCCGTGTACGTCACCCACGTTTGTCCGCCGTCTTCTGTTCGGGCAAGTCCCTTGCCTGTGCCAAGAAAAATAATTTTGTCATTCACAACAAAAATATCCGTGATGCTGTTGCTTTTAAGACCGGCGACAGGTTCAGAGTCGAATTGATAACTTTTCTTTGTGAGAATTTGGGCTGAAGAAGAAAAAGACAAACAAATTAAGCCTAATAAAGCCAAAAGAGTTATTCGTTTCATTTTACTTAATCACCGTAATTATGTGAGTAATTTTATTGCTTAATAAATCAGAGTAATCGCGCGCCTGAAACTCAAAGCGATAATTCCCCACGTCATTGTTGTAAACCAAAAATGCACGCAGGGAATAAACTTGATCACCAGCGACAGCGTCTCCCGAAGCGCCGTTGTCGTACATTTGCAAAGGGCTGGATTTGGAAATTGTGCCGTCTGGTTTGTAGGTATCGAAAAAGACTTCTTTGACATCGTGGGGATTATCCGGATCGTCCGCTTTGACGGAAAGAACAAATTGCACGACGTGCAAACTGTCCGCCGGCAATTTCAGCGTGTCCGGCGCGCTCAAGTCGCTGATGATCGGCGGCTCTCCCAATTGCTTTTTTCCCCAAGGGATGGATTTGTACAGACTAATACTCCCCTTACTGCTTTTGTCGAATCCCTGCACATAAAGATTGAAATTTCCGAACCGCCAACTGGCAAACGCCGATGTGATTTCAACGGAAAAAATGGAATCGCCCGCTGCTGTATCGCCGTGAGTGCCGTCATCGTACAAATCACCGGAAATCAATACTTCAGTAAAAGTCGGATCAAGAATTTGGAAAGTAACGCGAGCAACCGCGTCATCGGGATCGGGGTCAACAGCTTTAACCTGAATTATAAAAGGAGCCGCTTCATCAACAAAAACTGTGTCGGAGACAAAAATTTCTGTAAGAACCGGCGAATTGTTAACGACAGCTTTTCTGGCGAAAAATTCACTTTCCAATTCATTGCTGCGCTCGCCTGACTTATCCGCTGCGCCGACTTTGAGACGGTAATTTCCGGGAGCGAGAGACTGACCGATGCGCGCTGCATATTTTCCGTTTTTGGGAGTAATGTCGCCGTGGTTGGCATAATCTCCGTCATCAAAAAGCACGCCCGTTGTCCGCACACTTCCATTTTGGTAGAGAATTTGGTAAAACACACTATCCACATCAGCGAGGCCGTCCGGATCATCACATTGGACAGAAATTATGTCATTTTCCCCGGAACCAATGTCAATAGTATCGGGGACAGCCAAATGACTCAAAATAGGTGGTGAATTTTGCGGGGCAACAGGTTCCTTTTTGTCGCACGCGAAAAAACTGATCGCGAAAAATAAAACAATGGAAATAGGAGTGAATTTTACAGACAATGCAAGCGCTCCATTTTTCATTTTTTAATTGCAAAAGGTTTGCGAAAACAGTTGAGGGAGAAACTTGATATTTTTATGTTAACTGAGGATAAAAGTTCCCTTGTCGCGGGAGAAATAATTTTAGCAAAGAAGTTCGGGATTACTTATCAGTTTGTCGATTACAAAACTATCTGTTCCAGAATTACCGGCATTGGAATTTCCGACAAATCAGAAAAGACAACATCCGCCTGCTGCAATATTTCTTTATCTTTAATCGTTGTCTGAACAGCAACGCAAAACATACCTGCCTTTTTCGCCGCCTGAATTCCCAGCGGCGCATTTTCAATGACCACGCACTCTTCCGATCTCAAGGCTAATTTTTTCGCCGCTGAGAGAAACGGTTCAGGAAAGGGCTTGTTGCGTGAAACGGAATCGCCGGTGACGATGGCGTCAAATTGTGCCAAAAATTCTTTTCCGGCGACTACTTCCATGTTCGGCAAAATGGAGCCAGTAACGATTGCCAGTTTCAGCGGGTAATTTTTCAATTTTTCCACTAATTCTTTCGTCTGGGGATAAACTTGCGCGCGCGTGGTACGTTTGTAAATCGCTCGCTTGTTTTCGATTATCCCGCGCAATTTGTCCTCGCTGATATCGAGACCTTTCATTTTTGCCAAATTCGGGGCGATAAAATCCGCCATTTGACCTTCCTGAAAAAAAATATCTTCCGGTTCAATTTCAACATTGTACCCGGCAAACGCCTCTGTCCATGCCGCAACGTGATATTCCACTGTATTGGCAATGACGCCATCAAAATCAAACAGTACCGCTTTGGTCTTCAAATTCTTGCTCCATTATTTAAAGAAACCCTGTTTTTTGAAAAAACAGGGTTTCTCAAATTTCCTAATGACTTGCTGTGCCTTCCTGCCCCGAAGGCAATTCCAGACCATAGCCTTGGTGCTTATCCGCACGTTTCAATTGATAAGCCAGAAAAATCGAAATAACACCCAAAGCAACGAGCATTAAAATGGGAATGGTGTAGTTGTAAAAAGGAATTTGTCCGGCGTATTTCATTTTTTCCATTTTTGCGGGAATTTCCTGCAAAGGAACGCCGCTGTCGATTAAGTGCCGACGCGTGGACTGAATTTTCGCCACCACTTGCGGATTGGTCATGTCCAGCGCTTTTCCGATGCCCCAGTAAAATGCCGAGAGACCGTAGTTCTGAATGGTAAACATGGTGGCGTAAGCAGTTCCGATACGATTTTCCGGGACAATTTTTGCCACCGAAGGCCACATGGCAGCCGGAACCAGCGAGAAAGCAATTCCCAAAGAAAGCAAACCCAAATAACCCAACAATTCGCTGTTGAACACGGAAAGCGCCAGATGGGCAAAAATTAGCAACAACGAGCCGATAATCATCAACGTGGCTGCTTTTCCTTTTTTATCCACAATTCCGCCAAAAATCGGTGTGAACAGAATAGTTCCCAGCGGAATCAGGCTGGTGACTTTGGGCCCGTTGTGGAAAAAGGCGACAATTTTTTCCCACAAAGACATGCCACTGAGGTCAGGCATGGCGTTGGAAAAACCGAATTTATTGATCAACAAATCCGGCGCGTACTGAATGAAGGGAAATACTGCCGCATAAAAAGCCACACAAAGCGCAGCGATGTAGATAAAAGAACGATCGGTGAGCAAATCGGTCAAATCTTTGAACTTGAAACCATCTTCTTTGATGACTTCGGTTTTGCCCAAAATTTGCTGATCGCGTTTGTCAAATTTGACGTCGATGATCAGGTAAATGAGAAACATGATCAGACCCAGCCCAATCAAAGACGCTGCAAAAGAAAGACCGGCGTAAACGTTGCCTCCGGCGATATCCACGCCGAAAAAGTTCGTTCCCGCGGAACCGAGACGGCCAAACCCGACGTTGATTGCCATCGCCAGCGCCAACTCGTGGCCTTTGAACCATTTCACAATTGTGCGAGAGACCATGACACAGACTGTTTCCAGACCGGTGCCGAATAAAATTCTGCCCACAATCATCCAACGCAACATGGTTCCTTCTTCGTGCCCAAAAAATCCTTTGCTCGCCAGAGCAACGATGAACGCGCCTGTCGTCGCCAGAAGTCCGAACACCGTACCGGTCTTGCGGATGCCCCATTTGTCCAGCGCAATCCCGCCTACAATGATCATCAGCGCTAAATTCGCCCAGGTCGTAGAAGCGACCAGCAGTCCGAACTGACTACTGTCAAATCCGAGCTGGCTTTCCATTAAGCTTTTGAGCGGTCCCAGACAATCCTGAAACCAGTAAGTCGAAAACATCAAACCACTGATTAACACCAGAACCGTCCACCGCAGAGCAGCAGATTCATTGAGACGCTTCTTTACAGCTTCCATGCACGATCTCCTTTGGTTAATATTTAAAATGTTTTCAAATTCGACTTGTCCCTCAATTTTAAAGTCTGCAATTTAAGAAATTGAAATTAAAAATGAAAGTAAAAAATACTCATCTTTTCAATTTTAGCAGAAAAATAAAAGCGGCGATGGGTGCGTCGCCGCTAAACACTGATTTTTTTTATCAGAAAAGATGTTCTTAAAGATTACCCCATTTTGATCGGCTCAAAATTCATAAAATCCGCGTGATGGACGATAACCGCCTCGGGACAACGGTAGCCGCCGTCGCCTTCCTTGGCGTGAACGGCGATCATGTGAACCACTTTGTCTGGCAAATCGTGGCGCATGGCAAGACCCGCGCCGCTGAAAGGATGGCGCAGCAATTTTCCCATCTCACTTTTTTTGATGCCATCGGGGTAGTCCGCGTATTCGACAATTTTTCCCACATCGTGCAGCAAGCCGCCGGAAAGCAAAATATCCATGTCGATGTCGTAGCTTCCGCCGTTGAATTCCGCCAATTTTTTTGCGGACTCAACGGCGACGTTGGTGACACCGCGCGTATGTTGAATGATATTCACCGGACAATCAGGGATGAGCAGCGTAAACGGGATGCGCTGCAAATCTTCGATTTTCCAGCCACCACGCTCAATCGCCTCGACCCAGACGTCAATCGTTTTTTCGCGCAAGTCATCATTTTTAATCAAATTAAATTCCGGCATCAATTCGACTAACTTCTTTCTCATGATTACTCCCATTAATTATTTCGTGTCTTCTTCTCTCTCATAATTTTGTACTGTCTCAAAACAAAAGTGAAGGGATTGTTTCTTTTTCCCACGATGCGAATGGAGCCACGATTTTCGCGCAGAATTTTTCTCATTAATTCTGCGGGATTTTTTGCGGAGAAATCACCCTCAAGCAAAAAACCGTAGCTGCCGATCATTTTTTCCTCGCCGGAAAAAGGCAGCGGGTCTGAGCCGGCGAGCACGGCAAAGCCTTTCTTTTTCGCCTTTTTCACGAGTTTCGGCGTGGACCAGAGCGTGTTTCGCATGGTGGAATCGCCGATGAAAAATTTTTCAGGCGCATTTTCAGAAATCATTTTTTCAACGACTCTTCCCCGTGCTGCAAACCACTTTCCGGGCGCCCAATTTAACGCAGGGATTCCCTGACTTTGCTCGATCAAACCGATTACCTCATCAAGCGGCGCAGCGCGATCAGCAAGATTAAAATCAGAAATTAGCGACAGCACCTCCAAATTTTCCGCAGTGACCAATTGCCTGCCGGCAAAAATGAATAAAATTCTCGCATCTTTTTCTTTCACGGCAATAGTCACAGAATCAATCTGCTCAAAAGAAAAGCCATTTCTATTCTCATTTTTTTCGGCAATTTTCTTCAACTCAGCAAACATATCCGTATCCGATCTTTCCACCAGCAGCCAGACGGGAACTGCTTTTTTTGCCGAATTGTTTTTTTTAGCCAATTTTAATAAATTTTTCCTGCCCGCTTCAATGGCTCGCGCCAGATCAAAAATCGTGTACAAATGCACATGTCCGTCAATCGCCAGAGTTGTCAATGCCATGGTGTGATCTCCGTTTACAAATTTTGTTGCAACAAATATTTTTTACTAAAACAAAAAAAAACGAATCTCTGCAAAATCTCAAATGATGTAACATTCAAGTTTGGAATCGAATGTTTGAAATTTGAATAGTTGGTATTGGGATTTGTTTGCGATTCGGAATTTGGAAATTGGGATTTTCTGAAATTCAGAAAGCCCGCCTGCCATCTTCACCGAGCTCCGCGAATCAACTCAACCATCTCCCGCACAGCCCTATCCATTCCTACCAACACCGCTCTCGAAATAATCGAATGTCCGATATTGAGTTCTTCAATTTGCGGAATTTTCGCCACATCCACAACATTCTGGTAATTCAGCCCATGCCCGGCGCTGACGCCGAGTCCCAATTTCGCGGCGGCGACGGCCATGGATTTGAGATTGTCCAATTCTTCAATGACCTGATTGAGTTCGTCGGCATTGGCGTAATTGCCGGTGTGTAACTCCACATAATCGGCGCCCAATTTCGCGGCGGCTTTGATTTGATGAATATTCGGGTCAATGAACAGACTGACAACGATGTTGTTAGCGCGTAGCGTGGACACGACTTCTTCCAGAAAATCATAATTAGAACGAGCGTCCAGACCGCCTTCGGTAGTGATTTCCTGCCTTTTTTCCGGCACCAGCGTGGCCATATCCGGCAGCACATTCACTGCCTTTTTGATCATTTCTTCCGTCGGTGCCATCTCCAAATTGAGATGAGTTTTTACCACCTGTCGCAGCAAAGACAAATCGCGATCTTTGATGTGTCGCCTGTCTTCGCGCAAGTGACACACAATACCGTCGGCGCCGGCAAGTTCACACAACACAGCGGCAGCTACCGGCAGCTACCGGATCCGGCTCAATTCCCCGACGCGCTTCCCGAACAGTAGCCACGTGATCCACATTTACTCCCAAACGAACCATTTTGCCTCCCAAAAGTGATATTTAAAACGCTATTTTCATTAATTGTCTTGAGCTTCGGGCTGAAAACTACAAACATTGAACTCGAAGCTACCAACTCGAAACCAAAAACAAACATACCCGCAAAAAATAATTTTGAGCAAAAAAGTCAATTCGCCGCCAAAGCGACCGTATTTCCTAATTCGGAGATAGGCACCAGTTCCACACCCTGATTTTCCAATTCAGGCAATTGCTGCTGTAAAACATGCAGCGTCTCCGGATAGGGATGGCCTATCACCA